>JBJFDE010000053.1:0-10631 GCA_051889855.1 Candidatus Cryptobacteroides sp.
GCAATATCCTGAGCATCAGGCCGTCATAAAGGCTGGAAGCATCTGAAATCATTGTCTTTCCGCAAAGCTTTGCAAGCTTTGAATCCATAGTTGCCTGGTCAAGGAAACGAGAGAAAAATTCAGCGGCAAAAACATGTAAGAATGCCTCAGAAGACATCAGGTCACGGTAAACAATCAAAGCCGAAGGATATGAGGCAGAACCGTCTTCACTGCGCACGGCATAATCCATGACAGACTCAATTTCAGCACAAAGCATCTTGCGCATCTTTTGAATACCCCATGACGAAAGCTTCAGTTCACGTCCCAGACCACGTTCATCACCGATGACAGCCAAAAGTATTCTTGTCCGTTTGAACTTCGCAACAACATTGGCACGGGTAAGCTGCGGATCCGTCAACACCACGGATATAGCCTTCCCCGCCCCCTTTTCCGACATCAAAGGAATGGAGCCAAAGGACAAGCCGGTCCAAGGAGAGGTCTTCCCGGCCAAGGAACGTACAAAGAGGTAATTCAGAAGAGAACGTCCTTCCAATTCCCCCTTCGTATAAGCATGGGCAGCTTCTTTGTCCAAATATTTCAGAGCATCGTCGAGGACAGCACCGAAATCAGCATATAATTCCTTATCCCACAAATCATTATCACATATCCTTATCATCCTGAGGACAATGGATTCAGTAAGCATGACACTGGACTTCATCCCCGGAATCCAGCCAAAGCCGCCGTCCGCATTCCGGCATCCGGCAATCTTTGACATCGCAGTCAAGGCAAGTTCGGAACGCCCAGCATATAAAGCCTTATAAAGAACCCCGGCCCATGAAACGACATCAGGAGAACTGGCCGGCTCCACTCCTATGGTAAAATCAGCGAGAATATCATCCAATGACCTGACACAATAGCTGGCTCCGTATGGAGAAGTCCCGGTGAATGCATTCTGAAGTCTGCGTAAGGCATCCTCTTCATCCATGCCGGGCCTGAACACCATGCTGTGAGCCTCAGTCAAAGTTTGCCTCGCCTTCTTCACCGGTACGGTTACAAACACGGCATCAGACCATTGTCCTGCATCATATACGAGTTTGAAACCAAGCACATCTGATTCCCCATCCATATCCAGAAGGAAACCATCCGCCACGCTCTCTCCGGCACCGACCTTCAATGCATGGGACATCGTCCTGACAGGAACAGCATCTTTATAGCTATTTCCTTGATAGACATAACAATATAGAGTACCATCCATTGACATATCCGAAGAATTCTGAATTGAAACCGCCAGTTTGAAGCGGTCTCCCTCATATAAATACTGAGGCTTTCCGACAGATATCTTCAGAGGCAAGGTGACAAGCATCTCCCTTCGAAGCACATTGTTGGCCATAGACTTGTCATGAGCAAAAACCGAAACCACAAAGGTCGAAAGGACATCAGATGTCTTGAAACTGACATTGGCCCGCCCCTCAGCATCAGTCACGGCAAAAGGCTCAAAACAAAGGGTTCTTGCAAAATTGTCCCTGACATTGTCTCCCTCCGAAATCATTTCTTCCTCAACGGCATCCTCAACAACACCCTCAACAGAAACCATATCATTGGCAACTGCATTGCGGTAAGTCATTGGCACATAGCCACCGGCAGACTTCGTCCTCACCATCTGGAAAGGAATAGCCTCATCATAATCCGCTGTGCTCCAATAGAATGGGAGCCTTGTATATGGACGGGACACAGACCTTCTTCTCCA
Organism: Candidatus Cryptobacteroides sp.; assembly: GCA_051889855.1. Taxonomy (GTDB): domain Bacteria; phylum Bacteroidota; class Bacteroidia; order Bacteroidales; family UBA932; genus Cryptobacteroides. The sequence continues at coordinate 1,727 of JBJFDE010000053.1, forward strand.
ACTGTTCTGCCTAACAGTCTCAGTACTTTTGTCAAAAACGGACACCAGGCACTCCACGCCTGGACGTGACATGACAGACAAGGAGCAAATCTGACCTGGAAGAGATTTGTCCGTGAAAGTGGAAAATGATAGGGGAAGCAGTTTGTCATCAAAACTGTCTCTCTGATAATCAGCAGTATATATTGAATGCTTACCATTCCTGACATCCATCACGGTTATGGAGACATTGTCCGGCCAATCCTCCTTCCAGTCAAAGCCAATCATCGTAAGATTGCATCCGCCGTCAAGACAAACCATCCTGCTGTCAAGAATCCTTGTGCGGGCATCCGTAACCACGGCCAAAGCCCAGAGAGGAGAATCAGAGCCGCCGAACAACATAGCGGCTCTTTCCTTGTCATCCACCTTCAGATATGCCCTTTCGGCACTAAATCCGAGGGAACTACCCGGCAAAATACGGAACAGGTGACAAACAAACTCCCCTTCTGGGGAACCGGCACTGACTGAAGCATCATCCGGTTTGAAAGAAACAATATAATCACCTGAAGGACAGCCTGCAAGATTGACAGAAACCGTATCTCCGCAAATGGCCTTTCCTTCGGAAATCACGTCCTTTCCCTTCCTTACAGTATATTTCAAAGGAAGCTGAAGCGCCACTCCCCTGTAATTGGTAGCGCTCACCAGAAACTTGGCGACATCCTCATCAAGCAAATATTCAGGATATATGTCATCTCTTTGATAATCAACCCTGCCAACCGCTTTGTCAAGCATTTTTCCCTGGAGATGCACTGCAGAAGGCAATGCAAATGAATTATGCCCCTCAACGGTTGTTCCTGAAGCATCGGTAACCCTTACCTGCACTCTGTAATAATCCATATAATTACTTGACTTTTTGGTAAATACAGGTATCTCGAACGCCCCGTCACCATCAAGTTCAAGCTTTCCGGAATGTTTATAATCATTGCCCTCAATCGAATATGAAACCCTGGCATCCGTCAGCTTATGTCCGCTGTAGGCCTTGACCAGTCCTCTGACAGTCAGACTGTCACCGATGAATTTCATCTGGTCGTCCCCTTCAAAGATTATTTCGAAGTCAGGCAGGACAAAATCATCCACGGTGACACTGCTCCGCCCGACTTGCTTATCATCATGCATAAGCCTGAGCGACATCGTTCCATTTCTCATATCATAAGGAATGACGAAATCCCCTGCTGCCGAACCGAAGCCGTTCAGTACCAGATCCTGACTTTCCAGGAGCTTTCCGTCAGCTGCCACAAAAGACAGTTTCAAAGGAGTACCGGAACCCATTACAGAATCGAAATTACCATTCAAAGTATTGAAACCTAAGACTTTGAACTTCAAGGTATCGCCAGGGTTGAACGCTGCTCTGTCAGTGAAAATCATTGCCTGACAAGATCGTCTGTCTTCGTCCTGCACCCTTGAGGCAGTCCCGAGCGAAATCCATGCATTCTTTTCAAAACCTTTTTCGTCTTTACATGAAAACTTCACCCTCGCACGCCTGTCATGGATGTCACCTACTTCCATAGGAGTCAGTTTATCCAACTGAAAATCAACATATTGTTTAAGCGTATCCTTGCCTGAAAGCACCAAGGCATTGACCCTGTCAACAGGTTTTGAGCTGGCGGCATCACAGACATGAAAGTAATATTTCCCTGCCGAAAATGTCCTTACAGCTGAAAGCCTTGAACGATTCATCTGGAATGACTCCTTATAATCTTTTGAACTGCATTCAATATATAAAATGCCGTCATCCATGTCGGGAAGCCTACACACGAGAGTGTCGGGAAAATGGCAACTCTTCACAGGATTATCCAAATGTGCAGTGCCAAGAATCGGACCGCTGGCAGAATCCCTTCGGATCCGAATGTCAACATCAGGCAAATTCCTGACAATCAATTTAATACTGTCTCCACTAATGGCTATCCCTGCAGACTTTTCCGTAATCCTCCTGATATCATCGTCCATCTGCGTGCAAAAAGATGCAATCACCTTCTCACTTCCTCTGAAAGAGTCCCGTCTTCGCTGAAGGTCTTTGTACTGCGCCAGCAATGCAGCCATCTCGTCAGACCGGGATGCAACCCTCAACTGAGCTATACTGTCCAAACGGTGACCAAGCAAAGCCTCCTCCGCATAAATGGCAACAGCCCGAGTCCGATTCTCTTTAGCAAAGGCTTCAATCCCCTTGTAATCAGACAAATACAAAAGGCGAAGGAACTCTGAATATTTTCCATTGGGATATGAAGAACCAAGGTAGTCAGAAAGAAGCGGAGAACGGAAATTCATCGTCCTGCCGAATGTTCTCCATAATAGAAACTCATAATCATTTGAAATATAGTCATATACAAATGGTGCGAATCTATCTGCTCCACCATATCGTCCGCTGCCTTCTGGATGATAGAACTCCCTGTGTGAGCTTTTTTCCAAAACATCCTTGCGAGTGGCCAGAAAATCCAGTGACTCCTCCAAGGAAGTAAAATGTAAATCATTATGAATCAGATATTTGACAAATATGCTCAAATCTGCCTTATCAGCATAGCCGACCACATAGTCACAGGCATTTGAATATTCCCTCCAATTCAGTTCACATGCAGCCAGGACATATTTATGTGCAGCATCATAAAAGTCCAGCTCAAACCTGTTCAATGCCGCCTGCTTCATAATATCCTTAAGAATGACCTGCTTTGCGGCAGGCTTGTCCTTCGATTCAAGCTCATGGTATTCTTCCCATAAAGCCTTGAGTTTATGGCCCTTATCGTTGTCAGCAGCCAGGATGGGTGTCACAGAAAGCAAAGTGACGGAGAGAACAATGGCAAGTAATTTCTTCATAATATTACAAAAAGGCGACAGCCTCCGAAACCACATAGGTACTGCCTCCGACATAAATCAGAGGCCTCGCTTCAGGGTTATCTGCAAGCAAAGCCGCATTAATATCCAATGCCTGACGCAAAGCTTCAGGCACACTGTCGGCCGCTGTGGCATGAACCTCCTCAACGGCATCGGCCTGGCAGTGATTCAAATACTTTGCCATGACCTCCGATGCCGGCATAGCCCTGCGGGAAGAAGCGTTGGTGAAAATATAAGTCGCATTTCGCGGCATCAGATGCATCACTGCATCCACATCCTTGTCTGACACTGATCCATAGACAATTATCAAATGAGAACATTTCCCCTCTGACAACATCGCCTCCAATTGGGCAAAATTGTACTTCAATCCATGCTCATTGTGCCCGATATCGCATATAATCCACGGATTATCAGACACTTTCTCCCATCGTCCATGGAAATCCATCCGCCTTGCCGTATGGATAATTGCATTTTCCACTACAGAGTCGGAAAAGTCGCAGTCAGCAAAGCAGCTGCGCAGCACATCAATTGCAGCAAGCACCGTCCGCAGATTCTTTCTTTGATAACATCCCTGCAAATCCATCGCATCAAGAATTCCATCAGCCTTTTCCCATAAGGAAGGAACCACCTTATCAGCAAACAACAGTTTGCTGTTCAATGAATTGGCACGGAATACAGAATCCGTCCCAGGATTGCTCTCCCCCACCACCACAGGCACTCCCGGCTTTATGATTCCGGCCTTCTCCGCTGCAATTTCAGCAAGGGTATTCCCCAGCAAATCACAATGATCAAGCCCGATATTGGTTATCACGCTCATCTCCGGATTCACAATATTGGTACTGTCCAACCGTCCTCCGAGCCCCGTTTCCAATACCACCGCATCCACCTTCCTGTCGGCGAACCAGCAAAGCGCCATAATCGTCGTAATTTCAAAGAAGGACAGGTCCAGACGATTGAAATCATCGCCCCGAAGATGGACGAAGTCCCACACATATTCCTTTGATATATATTCGATTGAGCCATCCGGAGATGCGATTCTCATTCTTTCACGGAAATCCAGGATATGCGGAGAGGTATAAAGTCCGGTCCTGAGGCCGGAGGCAGAGAGCACCGAGGCGAGCATGTTGGAAACGGACCCCTTGCCGTTGGTGCCGGCAATGTGGATTATCCTGTAATTCCGGTGAGGATGGCCGGCGAGTGAATCGATTGCCAGCATATTCCCTATGCCCGGTTTATATGCCGTTGCTCCGGCTTTCTGAAATGATGGGAAGCGATGGAAAAGCCTATCGAGCATTTCCTGATATGATGTTTCTGAAAAATTATTGTCCATAATGCCTGGCAGATTTGTTCAATTGGCAAAAATAATTAAATTTACACACTTTTTGACGGCAATGCATGTTTTGTCGGCAAATGCGAAACTTGAAATATTGAAATGGGAAAGACTTATCCGGATAATCATATACTCTCGTCGCATTACATTATCGACGGAGTAAGATACGATGTGCCGCCTTTGGCACTGATTGATGAGAATGCGGAAATTATGGATGCGGCAAGCGATATTGTCGATGAGAGCAGGGAACCTTCATTGGCTGTTGTCAGGTACGACAGTGGGAAAATCGCAGAATATGCCGGTACCATAAGGACGGGGGCTCCGTCGGGCCGTCCGTTCAATATGGTGTGGCCGGAGCATGCATCCAGAATGGTTGTCGCAAGTGCCCTGATTGACATGATCTGGATTGACGGGCACATGAGACTTGGAGATTTGTGTGCCAGCCTGAATTGGGTTTGGGAGACATCCGCCGTGGGCAATATGTCCGGATTCTACCGTTGTGTGGACAGTGTTTGCAGTTATTTATATGATCTCGGAGTCGCTGTAAGTGACTATCAGGTTGATGAGTGCCACGATATCAGCCAATTTTCGGCAAAAATAGGGCTATGTAGCAGGACTGATGACGAAGAGGCTGACAACGATGATACACTTCTTTTCAAGATATCCCCATACGAGAGCCGTCATCCTCATCTGGACGGAGAGCGCAAATGTGCACAAAGGGCTGTCGGAAATTGCGGCAACTGGCTGATTTACATTCCGTTCGATCCATGTGCGTTCAAGCTCGGGGATTCACTGCTTGCTTATCTTTCCAATGACAACAGCGGTGCCGCCCCGAACATTTCAGATCCTGACTATTTCATTGATTGTTATGAAGTTGTAAGGGAGCTGGTGGAAGACGGAATCATTGCTGCGGGAGTCACTGTCTCAAATGGAGGTTTGTCCCTTGCTTTTGATAAAATCTGCCGAGGCTGCTCTTTGGTGGCAGATTTGAGCGGAATCATGGCATCTTATGGTGAAACTGACCTTGTTAAAATTCTGTTCAGTGAAATCCCGGGTGTGCTTATCGAGATTTCTGACGAGAATTTCGATTACTTCGACTCCCAGATGATTCTGCAGGACGTGGCTTATTATCCTGTGGGACATCCTGTTGCCGGGGGCAGCGGAATTGAATATACCTCCGACGGAAAGGCCGGTCTCGGGGACATTTTGTCTTCGCTTATGGGGCAAGCCTCTGAGGGTGAGGACTGATTGTGCCACAATCTGGCTTTTTCATGATACTGTTAATCAATGATTTATTATCATGGCAAAGATATATGCTAATGTTCCGGACAAGGGTCCGGGGTCAAAGAAACCTAAGATTTTCGTACTTGACACGAACATCATCCTGCATGATTACAGGTCCATCAGAAAGTTCCAGGACAATGATCTGGTGATTCCGGTTGCCGTCATCGAGGAACTTGATAAATTCAAGAAAGGCAATGATGCCCTGAGTTATAATGCAAGGGGCTTCATGAGGGAACTTGACAGGCTTTCACAGGGAAAGTCATTCCTCAAGGAAGGTGTCCCTATCGGGAAGAACCTCGGAAATATCAAAGTTGAACTGAATCATCCTTTCCCGGAAAAGCTCAAAGGATGTTTTGCCGATGATATTCAGGACCACAGGATCCTCTCCACGGCAATGTGGGTAAGGGACAACAATCCGGGACGATTTACGGCTCTGGTGACAAAGGACGTGAATCTCAGGATGAAAGCCAAGGCCGTAGGAATGGAAGCCCAGGATTACCTGACTGACAAGATTGAGGAAAGCCGCATCGAGCAATCAAGCAGCGAGATTCTGGAAACGGTCTGCAAGGACACCAATGCTCTGCAGGAACTGGCATACGGAAGCGGAAAGATGGATTGGAAAAAGGTGTGTCAGACAGAGCCTTCGGCAAACAGGCTTTTCAAGTTCAAATGGGACCAGGCAGACGGAAGCAGGAATGTATGTGCAAGATATGATGCTGATTCAAAGTCAATTGTGATTGTCAAGAAGCAATACGCATACGGGATTGCGCCACGGAATGACGAACAGAAATTCGCCCTTGATGCCTGCCTGAACAAACAGACGAAACTCGTATCCCTGACAGGTGGAGCAGGTACCGGCAAGACTCTCATTGCCCTTGCTGCAGCACTGGAACAAGCTGGAGACTATGACCAGATTATTCTCTCTCGTCCTACAATCATCCTCGGCAATCAGGAAATCGGTTTTCTTCCGGGAGATGAAAAAAGCAAGATGAGCCCTTTCATCCAGCCTCTGATGGACAATCTCAATGTCATCCGGGGTTGTTTCAAATCCACTAGCAAGCAAAGTTCGAAGATTGATGCGATGCTGAACGAAGGTAAATTGATGATCTCTCCTCTGGCATATATCAGGGGCAGAAGCCTCGGGAATGTGTATTTCATTGTGGATGAGGCTCAAAACCTTACCCCTCACGAGATCAAGACCATAATAACGAGGTCCGGCGAAGGAACGAAAATGGTATTTACCGGTGATATTTTCCAGATTGACCAGCCATATCTGGATATATGGTCGAACGGCCTTACCCATCTGGGGGAAAAGATGGCAGGGCAGCGGATGTTCCAGCACATCAACCTCAGGAAAGGCGAGAGAAGCGAGCTGTCCGAAATTGCCAGCAGACTGCTGTAGGCAATGGCTGTCAGGCAGATATATCTTTAGGTCGACAAAAATTGCCGCAATAGATTTCAATAATATAAAGAAAAATGCTAAATTCGCGGCGTGTTTCAAAAGTACAATTGATTTTCCTGATTATAAATTTTAACTTATATATTATATTTACTAACAACTATTAAGATTATGCAAGATAACAAAAAAAGGGTCTATCGTTTTGGCGGCAAGAACGCTGAAGGCGACGGAGCCATGAGAGAACTTCTCGGAGGTAAAGGTGCAAACCTTGCTGAAATGTGTAAGCTCAACATCCCTGTTCCTGCAGGTTTCACTATCACAACTGAATGCTGTACAGAGTATTATGAGCTCGGCGGAGGTTACACCGAGGCTCTCAAGGCAGAAGTTGCTGATGCCCTCGCAGCTACAGAGAGCATCATGGGTATGAAATTCGGTGACAAGGAGAATCCACTTCTGGTGAGCTGCCGTTCAGGTGCAAGAAGCTCAATGCCTGGTATGATGGACACCATCCTAAACATCGGTCTCTGCTCTGAAACTATCCCCGGCATGATTGCCAAGACCAATAACCCTCGTTTTGTATATGACGCTTACCGTCGTCTGATCATGATGTATTCAGACGTCGTTATGGAGAAAGCCGAAGGTATCGAGCCTGCTGATGGCCAGGGTATCCGCCAGCAGCTTGACAGAATGATGGAGGAACTCAAGGAAGCTAAAGGTTATGCTTCTGACACTGACATCACTGCAGACGAGCTTAAAGATCTCTGCGACAAGTTCAAAGTCAGAGTTAAGGAAGTTCTCGGCGTAGAATTCCCTGATTCTGCAGAGGCTCAGCTCTGGGGCTCTATCGGTGGCGTGTTCAAGTCATGGAACGGAAAACGCGCTATCGCTTACCGTAAGATCGAAGGAATTCCGGATGACTGGGGAACAGCTGTGAACGTTCAGTCAATGGTATTCGGTAACATGGGTAATACTTCCGCTACAGGTGTTGCATTCTCACGTAACCCTGCAAACGGTGACAACAAATTCTACGGAGAGTGGCTTATCAATGCACAGGGAGAGGACGTTGTAGCAGGTATCCGTACTCCTAACCCGCTCAACGAGGCAACCAAGAACCCTCACAACCAGCACCTTGAGTCTCTCGAGACTGCAATGCCTGAGGTTTACAGGGAGCTTGATGACATCCGTCTCCACCTTGAGGAGCATTTCCACGACATGCAGGACATCGAGTTCACCATCCAGGATGGCAAGCTCTGGATGCTCCAGTGTCGTATCGGAAAGAGAACCGGTATCGCTGCTTTGAACATGGCAATGGATATGCTTGAGGAGGGTATGATTGACGAGAAGACAGCTGTAATGAGGGTATCCCCTACTCAGCTCGACGAGATTCTCCACCCTATCCTCGATCCTGCTTCGGAGAAGAAGGCAAGCGTTGTTGCTCAGGGTCTTCCTGCATCTCCGGGTGGAGCTGTCGGTACAATCGTCTTCACTTCAGAGGCTGCAATGGAGGCTAATGCAAAGGGTCTTAAGACTATCCTTGTACGTGAAGAGACTTCTCCTGAGGATGTTGAGGGTATGCGCGCATGCGCCGGTATCCTTACTCAGAGGGGCGGTATGACTTCACACGCTGCTCTCGTTGCACGCGGATGGGGCAAATGCTGCATCGTTGGTTGCGAGGCTATGAAGATTGACCTTGAGGAGAAAGTTATCCGCTTCAAAGGTTCTGACAAAGAGTACCACGAGGGCGATGTTCTTTCACTCAACGGTGCAAAAGGTCTCGTTTACGATGTTGCAATCGACACTATGGACGCTTCAGACAACCCTCGTTTCGTGAAGTTCATGGAAATCGTTGACAAGTTCCGCACTCTCGGCGTACGCACCAATGCTGATACTCCAGAAGATGCAGAGCGTGCTATCAGCTTCGGCGCAGAGGGTATCGGTCTGTTCCGTATCGAGCACATGTTCTATGGAAAGAACTCTGAGACTCCGCTTTCAAAACTCCGCAAGATGATCCTTGCAAAGAGCGACGAAGA
>JBJFDE010000054.1:0-2850 GCA_051889855.1 Candidatus Cryptobacteroides sp.
CAGCAGGACAATCATTGTATATAATACTTTTCTCATATATCTGTAGTTTGGAATTACCACCAGAGACTATAGTCGGCAGGATTCTGAGCCTCGATTTCAGCAGCCCTTGCTTCTCCGAGTGTGGCAGGCAGGTTCACGAAAAAGTCCATGCCAGTGATTTGTTCGAGCTCGTCAATCGACATCGAATGTTCCTTCGCAATCGGAATCTTACCGTAATCTTTGTGTTCAAGAAGGAATGCAGCACCTGCCCACTGTGCAATCGTGGAGGATTTGCTATATCTGAGAATTGCCTTGAAATATGCAGAAGGCACGGTAAGGGAGCGTCCGTTCGAATCCGTGGTCACTCGCCTGCTGCCTTCAACGATGCATCCGGTGACGACATAAGTGGTGTCTGAAGTATTGGCCCACGTACGCACACTATTCTCCAGGTTGGCCCAGATTCCCTCATTGTGTTCATTCAGCTGAGGCGTCATGTTCGAACCGTAGAAAGTCTGCTCGTTTGCCTCCCTGCAACAAAGCCTGTCTGCAGAAGGAAGCTGATGGCCCCTTGCCAGTTCCTCTGCATATCCCCCGAAAGGTGCTGGAGAGTCATCTCCAAGAAGCGGGTCAAGGCTCCATTTGTCTGTCCTCTGGACATTCTTTACAGTGTAGAACTTGCAGAGCGGATATGCCACCCACAGAGCCACTCCATCCCTGCTGCTGAATCCGAATGAGTAATTGCGATATGTCTTTGAGTCCATCGTGAAACTGTGGGTATAATAACCCAAGTTCGGATTATCCATTGCAGGCAGTTCCAGCCATGCTTTCTTTGAAAGGTCCGGCTGCTCCTGAGGTTCGTCCCCGCCCGTATTATCCTGTTTGTCGGCAGATTTCTGGCTAAGTACACAAGTCTTCTGCTCTGAACCGGAAGAGACGGTTATCTTGACTTCCCTCGCAGCCCCGGTACCATTGACAGAATATGAAAGAATCACATTGGATTTGTCTCCCTTGCCTGAGGACACATTCAATTCCGCCCAAGGCTCAGCCGATGCGAAGTCCATCGCGAGCTTCCACTCAGATGAACAAGTGACAGCGATGAATGTCTGGCCGGCTCCGGATTCCACAACAGGAGACTTTACGGAAATCTCAAGAGGCTTCGTCTCAGTGGTGACTTTGACGATATCACATGAATTGACGAAAAGCATGGTAGCGGCACTCACAATGAGCGCCGCTACCAATGAGTATGATTTATGTATGTTCATACTATTTGATTGCCTTCAAACCGATGATCAATACCCTTCCGGCAGAAGGATCCGTAGTTTCAACTTTCACATCAGCTGCTGCATCAGTCGGAACGTCAAGTTCAAAATAATCAGAGCCATCTGAAGCGAGGGTGATGGTATAAGGAGGGTTGCCGGAAGCACCGTCGTTTGCCGGTGGGTTGACAGATATTGAATTACTTCCCATGGTAATCTTAAGTTCTGCCGGTTTTGCCTTCCATGACAATGCATAGAAACCTACCTTCTTGGTTCCTGCAGGAATATGTATGGTTGCATCACCTGTGGCTGAGCCCTTACCCAATTTAAGGAGATTTGATACCGAAACTCCGTTCACCACAGCAGACTGAGAAGAAGTCGATGACGAAGTGTTGTCATAAGCATTGGTACCAAGAGTCCACGTAATTCCCTGAGGATCAAACTGTCCGACCTCACCGCCAGGATTGTCTCCGCCAGGGTTGTCACCGCCTTCTCCCGGAGTGAAACTTACGATATATGCATCCACAACCTCATGCTGGCTCTTGCTTTCATAGAAGAGATATTTGCCAAGAATAGTGATTGTACCGCCGTCCTTGACTTTGCTGGCCCATTCCGATCTGATTTCAGGAAGTACTGAATAAACATAGATTGTTCCGGTCTCGTCAGTGAGGTCGAAGCTGCAATATGTCACATTGAAGCGGGAAACGGTTCCTGTAAGCTCATAATAATTATTGGCATCTGCAGCAGCGATGAAATCTGCAACAGTCTTCTTGCCTTTAGATTCCGGCTTTGAACCTGAGCCACCATCTCCCGGAGTGTAGCTTACGATATATGCATCAACAACCTCGTGCTGGCTCTTGCTTTCATAGTAAAGATATTTTCCGTAAATGGTTATCTTGCCTCCGTTCTGGATTTTGCTGCTCCACTCGGATTTACTGTCAGAGAGTACTGAATAAACGTAGATTTTTCCAGTCTCATCAGTGAGGTCGAAGCTGCAATATGTCGGATTGAAGCCTGATACGGTTCCTGTAAGCTCGTAATAATTACTGTTGTCTGCGGCTGCAATGAACTCAGCAACAGTCTTCTTGCCCTTTGATTCAGGTTTTGAGCCTGTAGATGTGCCTTCGCCGAAGTTCTTTTCAACGGCACTGGAGAAGTCAACTGAAGTGCCTGCTGTCTCGGCAATCACGAGCTTGAGGTCGTCAAAAAGGATGCTTGATGCTACTAAACTTTGAAAAGTGAGGCTGATTTTGGTTGTGCCTGCTGGAAGCGAGAATTTACTTGTAGCAAGATCCCAACGGCGATTTGGAGCAGCACCAGGGAATTCGTATTTGAGTTCAACCCATTTTTTATCATCTAAACTAATCCAAACTTTGAATTCTTCTGTATTAAAAGTATTATCTGCGGCTTCATAGAGATTTCTCTCAGCACCAAAGCTGAGCAAATAGTCTGTAGCATTAGGGAGTTTGATATTCTTAACAGAAAAGAAAGGATTACCGGAACCAAACCAAAGATAGTTTCCACCGGAACCCTCATAGTCTGAATACGACCCGGCAGAATGACCGCTTGAAGTAGTTCTTGCAGACATGCCGCTGAATGCATATTCCACAGTTTC
>JBJFDE010000055.1:0-2849 GCA_051889855.1 Candidatus Cryptobacteroides sp.
TTGATGTGGAACTGTCGGAGGAAATAAGGGCTTCCACCAAAGATGTTTTCTGCTGCTGGAGCTGGAGAATCCTCTCCTCTATGGATGAGGATGTTATCACTGAGAACGAATGTACCACCGACTTTTGTCCGATGCGGTGCAATCGTGCTATGGCCTGTTCCTCAGCCGCCCTGTTCCACCATGGCTCGGCAACGAAAACCGTGTCTGCCGCCGTGAGGTTCAGCCCGACTCCGCCTGTCTTGAGCGTCATCAGCAATACCTTGCAACCTGCATCGTTCTGGAAGCGTTCCACGACACTCTGCCGGTCGCTTGTCGCACCCGTCATCACGACATACCCCACACCCTCCTTCGACAATTCGTCGCCGAGAAGTTCAATTCCCGCAATGAAATTGAAAAATACGACAACCTTATGTCCATTCTCGACGGCCTCGACGACGGCCTGGGAAATCACCGGAATCTTGGAAGAACGGATCCGGCCGTCGCTGAGACTCTCCGGCACGGAGGCAATCCTTCTGAGTTCGCTGAGTGCCTGGAACATCTCGAACTGGGACTTCGCAACTCCCTCTGTGCGTATGCTGTTCTTGATGTTCTCATAATAAAACCGGCGACGCTTCTCATAGAATCGGAGATGTTCCTCTTCCATTTCCACATAAATGGTCTGGTCAATCTTTTCAGGCAAGTCTTTGAGGACATCTTCCTTCACCCTGCGTAGAAGGAATGGATTGATGCGGCTTCGAAGTTGCTGCATCGCATCTTTGTCCGCATCCTTCTGGATAGGAAGCGCATATCTCTGATTGAATTCCTCGGCACTTCCGAACATTCCCGGATTCAGGAAGCGGAACAGTGAATAAAGCTCGGAAAGACGATTCTCCACAGGGGTTCCGCTGAGGGCAAAACGGTGGTCGGCATCCAGAAGCATGACTGCCTGGGATGCCTTGGCCGACATATTCTTGATGTTCTGAGATTCATCAAGAATCAGGCAGTTGAACTTCATGTTTGAGAAGAATTCGATGTCGTTCCTTATCAAGGCATAAGTGGTGAGGATGACATCATTTCCGGAAGCTTCATCCAAGTTACGGTCGGCGCCATAGTAGGTGTAAATCTTCATTCCGGGGGCGAATTTGGCGAACTCCGCCTTCCAGTTGAAAAGCAGTGTGCGTGGCATCACCACCATCGAAGGCTTGCGTACTTTCTTCCTCCCGGAAGTTGCAAGAAGCAGCAGGGAAATGGCCTGGACGGTTTTGCCAAGTCCCATGTCATCAGCCAGGCAACCTCCGAAATTGTTGTCATACAAGTACTTGAGCCATTTCACTCCATTCTGCTGGTATGGCCTCAGTTCCGCATTAAGTCCTTTTATTTTCAAATCCGGAGAGTCTGGAAGTGCATTGAATCCGTCGTAGAAATCGCGGCTTCGGCGGAATATTCCCGTATCCGGCACACTGTCCAGCAATGAGGATACCTCAGGAAGGTCAAAAAATGAAAGCTTGATTTTCTTTCCCTTTTTCTGTTTGTCAAACAGCCTCTCAATGTGCCTGACATAGCTTTCGTCAACAATTCCCTTATCCCCGTTTGAAAGTTCTACATATCGGTTCTTTCGGTACTGGTCAAGGAAATCGGACAAGGAGAACACTTGATCGTCAACCTGGATTTCAGCGAATCCTTCAAGGAAATCTATGCCTGAAGAAACGGCTAAATTGAATTTTGGAGTGACGGTCCTGATCTTGTACCCGGCCAGTTTATCCGAACTTATCAAGATGAAATCCTTGGCCAGGGTTGAGAGATTGCGTACAAGAAACGGCCCGGCAGTCTCCTCCGGGATGATGAACAAGCCGTTTTCTTCATATACCTCCTTCGCAGCCTTCTTGTCCGGGGCGCAGGAACAGACCAACTTGTGAAGATGAGAGGCATAATCATTCATATCCGGATATTCAACCTCCCTGATGGACATCGTGCCGTCAGGCATCCTGGTTACCAGACGAGTCGGAGAGAAATCCTCCACGAAGTCCACGGATAATCCGGGAATGTTTTCTGTCAGCCTGAGGAACAGTGAATTGTCTTCTGTCACTTTCTCGAACACTATCGCAGGAGATGCCTTGACACTGGTCTCGGTACAGATGCAAGGATTACCGTTCACATACAGGCTCACGTTGTCAAAATGGGACATTAGCAATGACAAATACTGTTCTGCCACGTTCTTGCTGAACGGCTGGGTCAGGACTTTCAGTTTCAGGAATTCTTCTCCTACAGGTCTGACTTGCACGATGGAATTGTCACTCATGGCATAATTGTCCGTGATGAAACGGAAATCCCTTATGTCGTATGGTCCGTCACCTTCAACCCTTTCCAACCTGAAGACCGGCGTACAGATACGGCCATCTTCTTCAATGTCTGCCCGCAACTGGTACAGTCCCTCCAATTCCCCAAGCGGGGTCATCTCCGAGTTGACGACATTCTCACATCTGAGTATCTGATAGATGAGCTGCGGATGGGAATCCAGATATATCCGGTCCTGCTGTCCTCCCCATGACACAGTAACAGCATCAGCATCCTGTATCGCCGCCAAAGACCTCAGCAAAAGGAAAGTGCTGCCGTTGTAATGCCTGTAGTCCGCCCTGACGCTTTTCCCATCCTTGTCAGTTACAGTCAGATATGCTCTCCCGTCTTCATCAAACCCCAACACAAAGAACACACCTCCCTTAGCCTCCCTGGTCTCCATCGGCTCAAACGTCCGTGCCCTCCTGAATATATCAAATAAATTGTCCATCTTAATCCCCGAAAAAATCCGAATCCCAAAGATACTCCCTTTCATTCATTTCGCAATGGGGACGGCAAAACTTTTTCTGGGAAAA
>JBJFDE010000056.1:0-2847 GCA_051889855.1 Candidatus Cryptobacteroides sp.
TCTTGTAGTATTCAGTCTGGTCCTGTCCAAGCTGAAACATTGGTGCGTATTTGAACATTTGTGAAAAATTTAATATTTAATTTAAGTTATATCCAACTGTTCCTAAATCGTACAAAAATAACAAAAAATCTCGATAATTGTTTATTTTTGCATAAGCTCATTGGCGGACCACTCCAATAATAACTGACTCATGGACATAGATAAATATTCTTACTGCTGTTCCAAAGACGGCCACGGACTCAAATATCCGGGTTTTTCCGCAGTTTTCATTCACACTTTCGCCCTTCCGGAAGCACTCAAATTCGTTTATCCCCTGTTCCGTGACATCCCTGAGGAAGAGTATGACGCAAAAGTCAGGGAAAGGGACATTATCGGCAAGAAAACCAATCTGTATGAGTCACTTGCAGATGTCTTCAATGTGCCCATGGTGAAGGTGGAAAACAATATTGAAAAACAGATTTTCATAATGTGTCCGCCTGTTGAAAAAGAGGTAAGACAGGCAAAGAACAGATGTCCGTATATCGACATTGACTCCAGGAGCGTATATCGTTTCTCTTTGAGAGGCTTCGATTTCAGGATGCCGATTGAGCCGAAAGAAGAGCAGGACATATATCCGGTTGTCCTCAGCGGCCATGCCTATGTGGAGATGTCGCTTTTCTTCGGGAACACAGTGTCCATGACCTATCGTTTCTGTTTCAACGGAGTATCTGCCAAGACGTCCGAGCCGGTCATGACAGACCATATCATTTCCCTGCTGTCCACTTTCCTCGGAGCAGAATATTGGAACCATGACTCAGGAGCTAAAGGTTCAGATGATGATGAGGAAGAAGTTGACAGGCTTGCATCCCAGAGCGACATAAACATGAACACAAGATTGTTCCTAAGCCGGCTCTGGCTTGACCATGACGGAAAGGTCCTCGACACTCCACGCGATGAAGTGGACCTGAGCGGAAATAACCGTGAGTTCAACAATTTGTGTCTGATTTACAAGAAATTCATATATTCCTACTGTACCAAATATTCCGACGATATGTCGAACAGGAATATCCTGGATTACGAAACATGGAGAAAAGATCATCCCATAAACGTGGAGAGAGATTCCCATTATGCAATGGTGGATATTTGGGAGAATGTCGCCCATCCGATAGAAACCGAAGACGGCAAGGAGGCAAACTTATTCGAAAAATGCCGCGACGGGCTTACGGAGGCACAGATAATCAACCATATAAGGGATTATCACAAGCCGGAATTGATAGGTCTGATGACCCAATATCCTTTTGAATGGCCCTACAGGGACCCTGAGGCCTATGACCAGGTTTGCGGCAGGAACATTGCCATAGACACGGATGACCTTGTTCTGGCAGGCACGAACATAGCCGTGGTGATAGGCACATATGGAAGGCGTGGAGACGAGGTCAAATCTGGCAATACGGAGGAAATGGCCGGTTCCGTGAAAAAACAGGGAGTTGACTGGGCAGACCATCTTCTGACAAGAGGGAAATACCATGTTTCGTGGCCTGAATACCTGCTGATCCTGCAGATGGTGCTTGCCAAGAAATACCTGATAGGAGTGGCGAAAGACCAGATGATTGATGTCGCCCTCACAGCCCGGAGCAAATCTTCAGAAGAACTGATTGGACAGAATGCCGAATTGGGAATCAGGCTGTCGAGGCTTATTCTGCAGCTGGATGTGGTGAAATATTCCAAGTTCGGCTCGCATATCGTCATGTTCGACCGCACGTCTGAAAGGCTTGAACTTGAGAAGGAAATGGAACAGCTTCGGAACGTGATAGATATGATTGACAACAGCCTGCACAATCTGAGCGAGTACAAATCCATGAAAACGGGATTCCTGCTGAATGTCATTCTTGCACTCATTTCGTGCGCATCCGCTTTCCAGCTGATGGGAATGGAACTTAAAATGCCGTTCGTGGAATATTTCAACGGGAAATTCGTAACAAGGGATCTGGCTGCATGGCTGATAACAATAGTAATGTCTTTCAGCATATTTGCAATGCTGCTCGTTGCCAAGAATTTCATAATTTCAATTTATGAAAAAATAAGAATCAGAAATTTCAAGAAAGAACATGAAGTCATTCGAGATTCAATCAGCAAACACTGGGGACGAAAACATTCTGTGTGATATTTTCTTGTCCCACATAAACGCACACAAGGAATATATCTCCCATGGAGAAATACAGATGGGAGTCGGTGAAGGAGAGTTCATCGACGGGGTGTTCATAACACGCCCCGCCCCTGATGCCAGGGAATACTGGATGAAATACATTCACGGAAACATCACTGAGCATGACCGCGCTGCTGTTTACAAGGCAGTTGCAGGAGATGAAATTGCCGGATTTTGTGTTGCCGAAATCATGGAAGACGGGGCAGAGCCATTTGGAATGGTGTGCGATGTCCTTGTCAGGGAGTCCTTCAGGACTGGCGGGATTGGCACAGCACTGCTGGATACAGCCATTTCCTGGCTGCGTTCCAAAGGTATCAAGGATATTTATCTGGAATCGGGACAAAACAACCACAGTGCCCATGAATATTTCATAAGGCGCGGTTTCAGGAAAGTATCTGAAATATACAAACTTGCCTAAGCCTTGCCTCCTCCCATGAGGAAGACTTTCATGAAGTCGTTCAAATCGCCGTCAAGAACGGCCTGAGTATCAGAGGTTTCATGACCGGTACGCAGGTCCTTGACCATTTTGTACGGGTGCAGCACATAGCTTCGAATCTGTGATCCCCATTCGATTTTTTTCTTCTGCCCTTCGAGTTCTGCCTGTTTCTCCTGACGTTTCTTGAGTTCGATGTCATAGAGGCGGGATTTGAGGATGCGCAGGG
>JBJFDE010000057.1:0-34591 GCA_051889855.1 Candidatus Cryptobacteroides sp.
TGCATTTTGGTTGGTTGTCCCCGGTTTTTTTCATAAATTTGCTTCGATGCAGTCGGATGTGTTGAAAAATGTACCCGCTATAATGAAAGCAACAACAAAAACAACAAAATATAACAGATATGCAGAATAAATTGCAAGAGATGACTGACAAGCTTTACAATGAAGGATTGTCAAAAGGAAAACAGGAAGGCGAGGAAATCCTCGCACGCTCACGCAAGGAGGCTGATGAAATTATTGCACAGGCTAGAAAGCAAGCTGAGGAGATAGTATCTCAGGCACAGCGTCAGGCGGAAGACCTCAGGACCAAGGTTAATTCCGACCTCAAGATGGCAGCCCAGCAGAGCATAGCGGCCACCAAGCAGGACATTGAAAGCATCGTAGTGGCAAAGATGTCTGACTGCGAAGTAGCCAAAGCCCTCACATCAGCTGATTTTGTAAAGAAAATCATTGTAGCCACAGCGGAAGGCTTTTCAAAGGATGGAGCCGCAGACTTGGAGGTCGTACTTCCTGAGACTCTTCGCAGTGAACTTGAACCTTTCGTGAAGAACGAGCTCGGAAAAGTTCTCAAAGGCGGCGTAAGCGCCCAGTTTTCAAAGAAAGTGGCAGGCGGATTCACCATCGGACCTAAAGGTGAAGGCTGGTTCGTAAGCTTCACGGACGAAACATTCAAGACTCTTATCGGAGAATATCTCCGCCCTGCAACAAAGAAAATCCTCTTCGGATAACCCCTTATGAACAATTACGAATATATCATTGCCAGTCTGCCGGCTATAAGCACTGACTGGAAATTTGCGGACAAGACTCCCGAAGACTATCTGGCAGAGATTCAGAGCCAGTGCAGCAAAGCTGACTGCGAAGTGATTGATTTCCTTCGTGACGGTCTTGCGGACGAGAACCTCGACCGTGATTTCTACCTCAGAGCGTTTGCCCATAAAAACAGATTCATCCGCGAATATTTCCTTTTCGACATGAATGTCAGGAATGCCAAGGTAAGATATCTCAACACCGCACTCTCAAGGGAGAAGGACAAGGATGTGATGGACCTGCCGGAAGGAGAATTCGGACAGGCTCAGGCTCTTGAGACAATATTTGCAGGGAATGACATCCTTGCAAGAGAAAGGGCTCTGGACGATCTGATGTGGGACAAAATCAGCGAACTGACCACATTCAACTATTTTGACATCAATGCAATACTTGGTTTTATCGCAAAGTTGCACATTGTTGCAAGATGGTATAAGCTGGATGAACGCACTGGAAGAGAAAGGTTCAGGAAGCTTGTGGATGAAGTCAGAGGCACATTCAAAGGTGTCAGCTACAGCCCTGAAGCATAGCTGAAGCAATTAACAGATATAAAACAATAACAATAAAAATATGAAAACAACAGGAAAGGTTACCGGCATCGTATCCAACCTTGTGACCGTCCAGGTGGATGGCCCTGTCTCACAGAATGAGCTTTGTTTCATCACTGTCGGAGACACCCGTCTTATGGCCGAGGTCATCAAGGTTAACGGACAGAATGCCGCAGTACAGGTTTTTGAGAGCACCCGTGGCTTGAAAAACGGCGACAGTGTCGAATTCGAGGACAGGATGCTTGAAGCCACACTCGGTCCTGGTCTTCTTTCAAGCTGCTACGACGGTCTTCAGAACGACCTGACCACCATGACCGGAGTATTCCTCAAAAGAGGCGAATACACCGACCCGCTCAACCATGAGAAACTCTGGGATTTCACTCCAATCGCAAAACCAGGCGACAAAGTGGTTGCCGCTGACTGGCTCGGAGAAGTGAAGGAAGGATGGCTGCCTCACAAAATCATGGTACCGTTCAGCTTCAAAGGCGAATATACCATTAAATCGATTGCAGCTGCAGGACAATACAATATAGACAAGACAATTGCAGTCCTCACTGATGAATCCGGAGAGGATGTTGAAGTTACCATGACCCAGAAATGGCCGGTGAAAGTAGCCATCAAGGGATATAAGGAAAAACCAAGGCCTAACAGGATAATGGAGACAGGTGTACGAGTAATCGACACTCTCGACCCTATCGCTGAGGGAGGTACGGGCTTCATTCCCGGTCCTTTCGGATGCGGAAAGACCGTGCTCCAGCATGCCATCGCAAAACAGGGTGATGCAGACGTTATAGTTATGGCAGCCTGTGGAGAGCGTGCAAACGAGGTTGTGGAAATCTTCACTGAATTCCCTGAACTGATCGACCCGCACACAGGACGTCACCTGATGGAGCGTACCACCATCATCTGCAACACTTCAAACATGCCTGTGGCTGCCCGTGAGGCATCCGTTTATACAGCGATGACAATATGCGAGTATTATCGTGCAATGGGACTCAAAGTTCTTCTCCTCGCAGACTCGACTTCACGTTGGGCTCAGGCTCTGAGGGAGATGTCCAACCGAATGGAGGAACTTCCTGGTGCAGACGCATTCCCAGTTGACCTTTCAGCCATCATTTCCAATTTCTACGCACGTGCCGGAATGGTCGTGCTCAACAACGGACACACCGGATCCGTTACATTCATCGGAACAGTCTCCCCGGCCGGAGGTAACCTCAAGGAGCCGGTGACAGAGTCCACGAAGAAAGCAGCAAGATGCTTCTACGCACTTGAGCAGAACCGTGCCGACAAGAAGAGATATCCTGCAGTCAACCCTATTGACTCATATTCAAAATATCTGGAATATCCTGAAATCCAGGAACATCTCGCACAGAGAATCCGTCCGGGCTGGGTTGAGATGGTCGAAAAGACCAAATTCATTATCCGCAAGGGAAAGGATGCCAACGACCAGATCAACATCCTCGGCGACGACGGCGTTCCTATGAGCTACCACGAACTGTTCTGGAAATCAGAGCTTGTTGATTTCGTTATCCTCCAGCAGGATGCATTCGACCAGACCGATGCCCTCACACCTCTTGACAGGCAGAAATATATGCTTGAACTCGTTCTGAGAATTTGCGACAAAGAATTCAAATTCGACGATTATGAGCAGTGCCGCGTCTTCTTCAAAGAAATCATCAACATTCTCAGACAGATGAACTACTCTGAATTCAAGAGCGAGAAATTCAACAATTATCAGGAGCAACTTTCAAAAATCCTCGACAATGGCAACTAAGGCATTTCAGAAAATATACACAAAACTTGAGGCCATCACCAAGGCCACAGTATCCCTGAAAGCCCAGGGAATCTCGAATGACGAGCTCGCCGTTGTGGACGGCAGACTCGCCCAGGTGGTGAAAACAAAGGGAGATTTGGTGACACTTCAGGTGTTCTCCGGCACCGAGGGCATCCCTACCGATGCACAGGTGGTTTTCCTTGGCAATCCTCCTACATTGAAAGTATCTGAAGAACTTTCAGGACGATTCTTCGATGCTTATGGAAATCCTATCGACGGAGGTCCTGCACCGGAAGGCCGTCAGGTACAGATCGGAGGTCCTTCCGTGAACCCTTACAAGAGGAAACAGCCTTCACAGATCATTCCTACCGGTATCGCGGGCATTGACCTTAACAATACGCTGGTTTCCGGACAGAAGATTCCTTTCTTCGCAGACCCTGACCAGCCTTACAACAATGTGATGGCACAGGTTGCCCTGCGCGCTGACGTTGACAAAATCATCCTCGGAGGTATGGGTCTTTCTAACGATGACTACCTCTACTTCAAGCAGCAGTTCGAAGCTGCAGGTGCGCTTGAGAAGATTATCTGCTTCGTAAACACTACCGAGCAGCCTCCTGTGGAGCGACTTCTCATCCCTGACATGGCCCTTACCGCAGCAGAGTATTTCGCAGTGGAGAAAAACGAGAAAGTGCTTGTGCTCCTGACAGATATGACCCTGTATGCAGATGCCCTTTCGATTGTGTCAAACCGTATGGACCAGATTCCTTCGAAGGACTCAATGCCTGGCTCACTCTACTCAGACCTGGCAAAAATCTACGAGAAGGCCGTACAGCTTCCGGACGGAGGTTCAATCACCATCATCGCGGTGACAACCCTCAACGACGGTGACATCACCCACGCCGTTCCGGACAACACCGGTTACATCACAGAAGGTCAGCTCTATCTCCGTGCAGACGCTGATTCCGGCAAGGTCATCATCGACCCGTTCCGTTCTCTTTCACGACTCAAACAACTCGTGCAGGGAAAACAGACCCGCAAGGACCACAGCCAGGTGATGAATGCTTCAGTGCGTCTTTACTCAGATGCGCAGAATGCAAAGACCAAGCTCGAGAACGGTTTCGACCTCAGTGAGTATGACCTCAGATGTCTGGATTATGCAAAGGCTTACGCAACACGCATCCTTGCAATTGATGTCAACCTTACTCTCGACCAGATGCTTGACACTGCATGGGAGCTCTTCGGAACATATTTCACCAAGGCTGAGACCGGCATCAAACAGGAATTCATCGACCAATATTGGGTCGGTAAATAACAATAAACAATGGCAATAAAGTTTCAATACAATAAGACATCCCTGAACAACCTCGGCAAACAGCTGAAGATGCGTCAGAAGGCACTCCCTACCCTGAAGAACAAGGAGTCCGCCCTGCGTCTTGAAGTCAGGAAAGCCAAGGAAAAATCAGAGCAGCTTATTAAGGATCTTGAAGCCGCAATGCAGAGGTACGACTATCTTGCCGCCCTTTGGAATGAATTCGACCCGGGACTGATTTCCATTACCGACGTTGACCTGATTACTGTCAAGGTCGCCGGAGTAAAAACCCCGGATCTGAAGGATATCCATTATGAGATCCATGAGTTCAATGCTTTCGCAAAACCGGCATGGTATGCTGATGGCGTGGCAATACTCAAGGAACTCTCGAGACTTGGAATCGAATCCGAAGTCTATATGGAGAAAAGCAGGATTCTCGACTGGCAGAGGAAGAAGACCACTCAGAAAGTGAACCTTTATGAGAAGGTGCAGATTCCCGGCTATCAGGAAGCTATAAGGAAAATCAAACGATATATGGAAGACGAGGAGAACCTTTCCAAAGCAGCTTCCAAGATCGTAAAGAGCAGACATGCTGAAGAGGAGGAGCAGGAGAATGGTTGAAAAAATGACTAAATATTCCTTCGTTCTCCTCAGCGGGGAGACTGAAGGTTTTCTGCAGTGGCTTCAGGGACTCGGCATTGTGGATGTCACGCGTTCGACCAAGCCTGTTGACGAGAAATCGTCTCAGATGCTTGACAAGGTTTCGCGTGTGACTAAGACTCTGTCCATCCTTGAGAAGCTTGACTACAGCGCCGATCCTGACTTCGAACTGATCAGGAAGGCGGCAGACAAGACTTGCATCGAAGGCTGCAAGGCCGTGAACACCCTTGGCGCTGTATCGCGTCTTGAAGAGCTCAAGGCTGAGCTTGCTGCGGCAAGGAAGACTGTGAGCGACGTGACACCATGGGGAGAATATGACAAGAAGGCACTTGATGCCCTTGCAGACAAGGGACTTACCATCAGGTATTATAGTGTTCCTGTCAAGAAGTATGATCCGTCATGGGAGAATGATTATGCAATCGTAAGGGTAAGCGAGACCAAGGGTAAGGTTTATTTTGTAACCGTGGCGCCTTCGGACGAGGAATATTCGTTCCCTGTTGCTCCTTGTGAGGCACCGAAGGTTTCACTTGCCGAGGCAGACCGCAAGGTTGACTATATTCTGAATGAAATCATCGCCCAGAAAGGCAAATTGCTCCACCTTAAGGAGCATTACCTCGACCATATCCGCAAAGGATATGCGCGCAAAAGTGCAGACCTTGACAGGTATCTTGCTTCGACCACGACCCAGGATGCTGCTGAAGGCTATGTAACGGTGGTGACCGGATTTGCTCCGGCTGAAAACGAGGAGTCCCTTAAAGCGGAACTTGACGCAAAGGGAATCCTCTACATCAGCGATGCTGCAACGGAGGAGGATAACCCGCCTATTAAGTTGAAAAACAATCGTTTCAGCAAGTTGTTCGAGTGCCTTACCGGAATGTACGGAATGCCTTCTTATGGAGAATGGGACCCTACACCTGTGCTCTCAATATTCTTCTTCCTGTTCTTCGCCATGTGTATGGGAGATGCCGGATATGGTATTATTCTCATAATCTATGGCATTCTTCAGGACAAGAAGATTATCAATATCAGCATGTTTGACGGACTGGGCAAGCTCATCACGGTGCTCGGAATATCCACCACAGTAGTGGGATTCTTCCTTGGCACCGCGTTCGGAATGGACCTTTCGTCAGCAAGCTGGATGCCTGAGGCTCTGAGGAATGTAATGCTTACCGGTGATATCACGGTCGGCGGTTCGACATATGCTCTCCAGATGGTACTGGCTCTTGCAATCGGAGTATTCCACATCTGCCTTGCAATGACACTGAAAGCAATTCTCTATACAAAGAGATTCGGTTTCAAGGAGAATATAAGCACCTGGGGGTGGCTCATACTCATCCTCGGAGGCATAATCACGGCAGTGATTGCAATGCTCGGCATCTTGCCTGAAACCGCAATCAAAGTGATTGTGATAGTTCTGGGAGTGGTTTCCTGCCTTGGAATCTTCATCTTCAACAAGCCGGGAAGGAATCCTCTCATCAACATCGGAGCCGGACTCTGGGATACATACAACATGGCAACAGGTATCCTCGGAGATGTTCTGAGCTACATCCGTCTTTACGCCCTCGGTCTTGCCGGCGGTATGCTCGGAGGCGCTTTCAACAACCTCGGCACCATGGTTCTCGGAACTGACCCGACATGGCAGTGGCTTCCTTTTGTGCTCATTATTATCTTCGGACACGTGCTCAATCTTCTGATGTCATGTCTGGGAGCTTTCGTACACCCTCTGCGTCTTACTTTCGTGGAGTACTTCAAAAACAGCGGATATGAAGGAAAAGGTGTAAAATACAATCCGCTCACCAACAACCCAATAGAACAATAACAATTTAAAATTCAAATAATTATGCTTAACACAATTCTTGGTTATCTCGGACTTGGCCTTATGCTTGGCCTTGCCGGTGTAGGTTCTTCAATCGGAACAACAATTGCTGGTAATGCAGCAGAAGGCGCTCTTAAAAAGAACAAAGAGAAATCATCATCTTACATGATTCTTTCGGCCATGCCTGCAACACAGGGTCTTTATGGCTTCGTTGCATTCCTTATGTGGATGGGCAAAGACTTTGCAACTGACGGAGCAATGCTGTTCGGAGTCGGAATTTCTGTAGGTCTGGTATGCCTTTTCTCTGCAATCCGTCAGGGTCAGGTCTGCGCAAACGGTATCGTTGGCATTTCACAGGGACACGATGTCCAGACTAACACAATGATTTATGCGGCTCTCCCTGAGTTCTACGCAATCCTTGCACTCGTAGCTGCACTTATGATCTGATATAATTCACATTCATTTCTGACAAATAATGAGAGGGTGGCTAAAAGTAAATTCAGCCACCCTCATTATGTATCATACCGGTATGCCTGTTGCCATCATCCGAAAAGTTCCATATCTTTACCGGATTTTCAGATTCAGCAGAATGAATAAGATTCAACAATTTTTAAAAAGAAAAGACATTGAGGTGTCGTTCAGAAGGTATGGCATCGAGGCAATGTCTGCAATGGCGCAAGGTCTGTTCTGTACCCTTCTGATAGGTACGATTCTAAATACTCTTGGCAGCCAGTTCAATATCGGTGCTCTCACGGCAGAGATTGCAGTGATTGCCGGGAAAGGCTATACAATCGGTTCTCTTGCACAATTCATGGCAGGACCTGCAATGGCTGTGGCCATAGGAGCAGCCTTGAAAGCTCCGGCCCTGGTGCTGTTCACCCTCGTCCCGGTAGGATTGCTTACAAATGCGCTCGGAGGAGCCGGAGGTCCTTTTGCAGTGTATATTGTCACAATCCTGGCTGCGGAATGTGGAAAGATAGTGAGCAAGGAAACCAAGATAGACCTGCTAGTGACTCCTACCGTGACACTGCTTGCCGGAGCTGCATTTGCATGGCTGCTTGCCTCCCCTATCGTGAGCGGAGCCAACTGGCTTGGCAGCATGATTATGTGGGCAACAGAGCTGCATCCATTCACGATGGGTATCATTGTTTCAGTTCTTGTGGGAATGGCGCTTACTCTTCCGATTTCTTCTGCAGCCATCTGTGCAGGACTCGGTCTTACGGGACTTGCAGGAGGTGCTGCCGTGGCCGGCTGCTGTGCCCAGATGGTTGGTTTTGCTGTAATGAGCTTTCGTGAGAACCACTGGGGAGGACTTGTGAGCCAGGGACTTGGGACGAGCATGTTACAGATGGGAAACATTCTCAAGAATCCGCTAGTATGGCTTCCTCCTATTATCACCAGCATGATTACCGGTCCGGTTGCGACCTGCATCTTCCATCTGGAGATGAACGGGGCAGCCGTAAATTCTGGTATGGGAACCTGCGGCCTCTGCGGCCCCATCGGTGTCTGGACAGGATGGACCGACCCGACTGCCTTTGACTGGTGCGGACTTGTCCTTATCAGCATAGTGCTCCCGGCCGTGATATGTCCTCTGATTGGTTTGCTATTCCGTAAAGCAGGATGGATACGTCCGGGAGACCTGGCTATCTGACAAGCATTGTAATGCCAGATCTGAACTGCTAAAGCAGTGGCTGACGGGAAAGAGGCATGGTCATGCAGCGGGCTCCGCCACCTCCGCGCGGCAGTTCGCTTCCGGAAATGGTCACGGCACAAGGACTTGGGCCGAATACAGTGGAATCCTTCAGACCCGAGATAAAGTCGGCTGCACGGACTATTTCAAAGCCGGCCTTTGACAATTCATCCAGCGTGTGCACATTACGCGCATAAGTGAGCACCTTGCCTGGCGCGAACGAGAAGAAGTTCGCACCGCTGTGCCACTGCTCCCTTTCCTGGTCCCATTCATCCTCGCCACCGCAAATTATCGGCTTGAGATCCATTCCGAGATTCTTCAGCGCAGGCAAAAGCCCTGCAACCGGCTTGATCGAAGAAACAACACCGTCATCAATGGTAATCTGAACCGTCTGATACTGATTGGATTGCATGATCAAAGGCTTGAAAACCATGCATTTGTCCCTGTCAAGAAGAGTAAATACCATATCCAGATGGATGAATGACTCCGGCTCGGAAGGGAGTTGCTGCACCAGTATGTAACTTCTGCCTGAAGGGGCACAACGGCGGAAACGCTCCACTATGAAATCTATGCCCTGGGAAGTAGTACGCACCCCGTTTCCGATAATAAGGATATCCTCACGGGCAACCAGAATGTCTCCGCCTTCCATTATCACTTTTGAATCAGCACCCTGAAAATCATTGGCATCCACCACATTGCAGGCAAACACGCCGCTATCCTTGTATATGGCATTCATAATCAGGGACTCCCTCATCCTGACCTTGTTCGCCATGCGGCACACAAGGACATTGTCCCCGATTGTCACGGCAGCGTCACGTGTGAAATAGAAATTGTAAAGAGGATAGAGAGCATAGTACTCATTCTTCAAATAGGAAGTCAGAGTATCAATCTTGGCTGGAAGTCCTTCAATGAGCACACGGGCCAGTTCCCGGGACGACATGAGCATGAGCGACTCCATATAGGAAGTGACATCCTCCGACACACATATCCTTCTGATCAGGTCCTCACGGGCCTTAGGTTTATCCAGCACCTTGACCAGCAAGTCAGTAACCTCAAAAACCCTGCATATTCTAGACAAGGTTCCGGACAGCAGGGAATATTCCTCCCTGGCAATTGAAAGGTTCAGGATGTCACTGTAAAGAGCCCTCTGTACATTGCGTGGCGTCATATTCTCCACTTCCGTTCCCGGGCGATGAAGCAGCACGGCATCAAGGGTTCCAATCTCAGAATGAACATTAATCTCCACTTTAGGAGCATCCGGATTATTCATAATATCCATACGAAACTTGAGTTAACCATACGAACCAAAATTAATGAATTTCCTCTATTAAAACAAATTATCAACGTCACCACACAAAAACCATGCATGCAGACTTTGGCAATTTTTTCTTTTTCTGATTGATTTTTTTCCATAAAACGGATATGTCCGGAAAGCGATTTTCTGTATTTTTGAAATCATTATGAAAAAATTATTATTGACTATTCTATACTTGGTATGCTATTCTGCTGTCCTTTCAGCCTCTGAAAGAGACATCAAGGTGAAGGGCACGGCACTTGCCGACATGGCAAGTGCAATGGAAGTTCTCGACCATCAGGCCGGAATTGAAATCATCGACAATGCTGTCTATATCGACAGCAGATACAGGGCAGCCATATATGTGTCCGAAAGGGAAATCAAGGATGTCAGCCATCTGCGCCGAATGTCGGCATCACAGATTGACAGCATCATGGTGATAATCAATCCGGATTCCGGATACGACAAAGACATCAACGCCATCGTAAAGATCATTCCCGTCCGGGATACGGGGAGCGGTTTCAGGTCCGAGACACAATTGATGGTGGACATAACCAACACGGCATCAATGAATGTCACCCAATTCATAGCATGGAAAAAGAAATGGTTTGACATAGATGCTTCCTTTGGTTTCCACGATGTCGATTACCTGAAGGAAGGCACTGTTTTCAGTCAGAATTACAATCCTGCCCCTTCCGGCGGAGGAATGATCCTGCACAATAGAGCAACTATCGATTTTGTCCAGAATGTCCGACAAAGGAATTTCAACGGTGCCGTCAATCTCGGGTTCATCCTCGCACAAAATCACAGGCTTCATTTGAGATATGAGATCTCGACCAAACCTGCAAGATATAACTTTTTCAATGCCAAAGACCGTGTTCTGAAGGTCTTTGAGGCTGACGCCCAAGGAAATATAGATTCTGACAATCCGATTTCGTCCGTTCATCAGTCAATCATCTTCCATGTTCCCCATACCGGACATGAACTTAATCTTGCCTATGATTCGGAAGTCGGGTCATGGAAATTGTCCGGATATGTCAAGATGAAATACGAACTGCCCACAGCAACCGTCAGGATGGTTCAGGGAGAAACGGTCCCTGCCGACATAGACTTCATCCGTCAGGCATTCCAGGAAAAATCAATGTTTTCCGCCACTTATCCATTTCTCGGAGGAAAAGTTGCCTTCGGCGTTGCCGACACTTACGATTGGAGAAATGCCAGGTTCACAAATGCAGCGAGCCCGGATAATGACACCCACGTCCATATTGACGAGCATACGGCTGCAGTATTCGCCAGCATTGACAAAGAATGGGAACATTGGAGCCTCAGAGGAGGAATCCGTTATGAATACACGGCGTCAGGATACATTGCCCAAGATGATGACGGCACTCTCATCTACCTGAAATCCAAAGGTATAGACGAACTCAAACTGAAACAGAAGAACCACCGTGTACATCCGGATGCGTCGGTAAGCTGGTCATCCGGAAAGTCGGTGCTGTCACTTTCATATGCCCAGAGCATCAAACCTCCATACCATGATTTCGCGAGAATCACCCGCAAAGACATCGACAACCCGCAGACGGCAATCCTGCAGTCGGAATGGCAGTACAGCACCACGCTGATGTGGAAATATGGCAAATGGCTGCAAATGAGTCTGAATCATACATATTACCGAAATCCGCTGTTTGCCACTATCGATGACTTCTATTTCTTCAACGGTGACAACTACCACGCACTCAATGCAAACATACTGATATCACCGGCCATAAGCTTCTGGCGGCCGACACTCAATGTGTCGTTGCACAAACAGTGGAACAACATGCTCACCGCCAACGGAGTGAACAATCTGTCCTCCCCTCTGGTCACCATTTTCTGGAACAACATGTTCGATCTCCCCAAGAGCTGGAACATATTCCTGAACATGTCTTACAGCAGCCGGGGCGGAAACCGCAACATGCGTATGTACAGTCCGAATTTCGATGTTGACGCATCCATTCAGAAGAGTTTCTGGAAAGACAGGGTGACACTGTCGTTCTCCGCAAACAACATATTACACACGAGGGGCACCGACATGACTCTCTATACAAGGGCTGAGCGCGGCACATCCGACGGCGTGAAAATCAAATTTCCTCGCACATTCAGCATTTCTGCGATTTTCAGATTCTCCAACAAGTAAAAACACCTGTCGGTGCATTTTATCAATGCTTGCTGGAGTAGCGGATCTCATACATATTATAACCGATGTTCCCAACATGGTTTCCGACATTGACAATGCCACTTTCAAAGGCCTGTCCATTCTGTTCGAGTGATTGCCGGATTCATGGCCTGGAGGAAAGTGTGAGTAAAATTCCCCATCGGTGATGATGGTAAAGGAATATTCGTTATATTTGCGGGGTTTAATGGAATCGGAAAGCCATGAGGATTGCTGATAAATACAAAGGGTTGGGAGGTTCTGAGATTTGGGATGTGGTCGTCGATTATGTGGAAAAACGCAGGTCTGTGACGACTGTGACCGGAATCAGGCTCAGTGCCACGTTTGTCGGCAGTTGTATTTTCATCAAGGGAGGTACCCCGGGGACCAAGCGTGCCGACAAGGGGGAATATCTTACAGGCAAGGACTTTGTCGCTGCCTATGATATTGTGAAAGACTGGGATGAAATCAATACCGGGAATGTCAAACCTTATATCAAAAGGCAGCAGACACCTTTCATTGCCCTGCTTCATTGTGCAGGAGTCCTCATCTGACAAATCATCATCACTCGGAACGAAAAATCATCAGCCATGACAACAAAGACAAAGGTTATTTCCATCACAGGTGCCATCATCGCACTGGCTCTGGCACTGTTCATCTATTTCAAATTCTACTTCGTATTCGGAGAAGGAGTGAAAGCCGGAGAACTCAACTTCGTGGTTTACAAAGGCTATGTATTCAAGACTTATGAAGGCAGGGCTATCCAGGCAGGATTTGCGAAGAACAAAGGTACGGCCACACAGGCAGTCCAGTCGTATGAATTCGACTTTTCAATCACCGACCAGGCCATAGCAGACTCCTTGATGAGATGCGGAGGACGCACGGTCGAGCTCCACTACAAGGAATATCTCGGAACACTCCCATGGAGGGGAAAACAGAAATACATCGTTGACCGCATCGTATCTGTCAGATAAATCTTCAGAAACATGAACAAGAGACTTATTATCCTGGGCGCACTGTGCTCAGGTTTATTTATGAGTGCTGCCATGTCAGCTCAGGAGCCGCTCGTACGCAAGGCTAACTCCCCAGAAGGAAAACTCATGACCATGGAGGAAGCAGTTTGGCTGAGGAACCTCACACCTGCAATGGAAAGATTCAGCTTCAATGAAACTGAGGCGGAATATCCTGTGGCATTCACTCAGGGGAACAACCTGTATGTCCGCCGCGACAGCACATCTGCCATCGACACCGTCACCCGCCTGAGCGACAGGAACTTTGTGGCCGGACAGACCGTCAGCCGCAACGAATTCGGCATCGAAGGAGGCATATTCTGGTCACCTGATAAAAATATGCTCGCATATTACATCAAGGACGAAAGCCGTGTGACCGACTTCCCTCTTTTCGACATCACAAGCCGCACCGGCAGCACACAATATATCAAATATCCGATGGCAGGAATGGACTCGGAGAGGCTCAGCCTCAACATCTGGAATCCTTCCGACGGCACCACCTGCACCATCGACCATGTCAGCATTGCCACGGAATCAGGTTGGGCTCGCCCTGAAGAGACCTATATCACGAATGTTTGCTGGTCTCCTGACGGCACCGTCCTCTATGCCCAGATCCTGGACCGAAGCCAGCGCCACAGTCTTCTCTGCGCATTCGGCACTGACGGCAGTCTGCTGAACGGATATGGAAGCGACGGAATCATCCTAGGTGAGGACAATGACAAATATGTCGAGCCACTCGATCCTCTGTATTTTATAAGAGGAGAGCAGGATATTTTCATCTACCGTACAGCCAACAGGGATGGCTATCGAAGCCTCTATCTCTGTGACAATCAGGGAAATATCCGCAGGATAACAAATGTGCCGGCTGACATCGAATACATTGCAAACGATGGAAAATGGATTTACTATACCTCGGCAGAGGTCTCCCCGATTGAGAACCATCTGTTCCGAATCGGAATCAGCAATCTCAAGAAAGGTGTGATGAAAGCCAGATTGTCCCAGCCTCAGAGACTCACCCACGAGCCAGGCTGGCACAACATTACGATGAACCGTTCCTGCACCCAGTTCGTTGACCACTACAGTTCGCTCTGCGTACCGAGAGTCCAGGACCTGTGCAATGCTGACGGAAGCATTATAAGGAATATTTACACGGCAGAAGACCCTACTCTCGGCTATTCATACGGTGAAATAACCCTCGGAAGCGTCAGAAGCGCCGATGGAAAATATGACAACTACTACAGGCTCATCAAGCCTGCGGATTTCGACCCGTCGAAGAAATATCCTCTGATTGTCTATGTCTATGGAGGCCCTCATTCACAGATGGTACGCAACACGTTCTGTGCAGAGCTGCGCAGGTGGGAAATGTACATGGCCCAGAGAGGCTATGTGGTTTATGTCCAGGACAACAGGGGTACTTCCAACAGAGGTCTTGACTTTGAGCAGGCAATCTGGGGACAGTGCGGGCAGGCGGAGATGGCTGACCAGATGGTCGGCGTGAGGGCTCTGATGGAACTACCATACATCGACACTGACAGAATCGGGGTCCATGGATGGAGCTACGGCGGATTCATGACCATATCCCTTATGACCAATTATCCCGATGTGTTCAAGGTCGGAGTTGCCGGCGGACCGGTAATCGACTGGAAATGGTACGAGGTGATGTACGGAGAGAGATATATGGGCAGCCCTCATGACAATCAGGAGGGATATGAGAAAGTCAGCCTGATCAGAAAGGCCGCGGACCTCAAGGGAAAGCTGCTCATCTGTCAGGGTGTCATCGACCCCGTTGTCGTATGGGAGAACAGCCTGAGCTTCATCCGCGAATGTATCGTGAACAATGTGCAGGTTGACTATTTTCCTTATCCGCGTGCCGAGCACAATGTCATGGGCAAGGACCGAGTCCACCTGATGGACAAGGTCAGCATTTATTTCAACGATTATCTTTAATCGACTGTTTTCAAATGAAATCAATCAAGGACATATATAAAATAGGGAAAGGTCCGTCCAGCAGCCATACCATGGGTCCCTTCAAGGCAGTGCGCTCATATCTGGAGCATCATCCGGACGCAAGCCACCTGCATGTCACCCTATATGGGTCACTGGCTGCCACCGGAAAGGGCCACCTCACCGATGTCGCCATCCAGGAAGCATACCAGACCTGGAGATGGACGGACAAGGAAATGCTCGAAAGCAAATTCAGGCGTGCGGGAGACGTTGACATAGAGTGGAGACCTAAGGAGACTCTCCCCTTCCATCCCAACGGGATGAAGATAGCCTCAGTCAATTTCGACGGAGACCTTTACGATAAGTGGACTTATTACAGCATCGGAGGAGGAGACATCGTATGCATGGATTGCCAGATGGACGCAGAGGATGAGGAAGAAGTCTATTCCCTCAACACTATGACCGACCTTCTGAACTGGTGCAACCGCGAAGGCAAGGCTTATTGGGAATATGTTGATGAGATTGAGGGCAACGGGCATGGTGTATGGGAACATCTGGAGCTTGTCTGGAAGGTGATGTGCCAGGCTGTGGAACGTGGAATCGACCAGGAGGGTTCGCTTCCGGGACCGCTGAAAATCCGAAGAAAGGCTTCGAGCTATTTCATCCGTGCAGAAGGCTACAGCGATGTCCTGCGCACCAGAGGGCTTATCTTCTCCTATGCGCTGGCAGTCAGCGAGGAGAATGCCTGCGGAGGGACCATTGTCACTGCACCGACCTGCGGTTCATGCGGGGTGATGCCGGGAGTGCTGTACCATGTGAAAAAAGTATATGGATTCAGCGACAAACGTATTGTCCGGGCATTGGCTACGGCAGCTCTCGTGGGCAATGTCGTAAAGCACAATGCATCTGTTTCAGGAGCTGAGGTGGGATGCCAGGGAGAGGTCGGAGTGGCCTGTGCGATGGCCGCTGCAGCTGTAACCCAGCTGATGGGCGGAAGCCCGTCGCAGATTGAATATGCCGCTGAAATGGGTCTGGAACACCATCTTGGGCTGACCTGCGACCCTGTGTGCGGACTTGTGCAGATTCCTTGCATCGAACGCAATGCCTATGCGGCTGCGCGTGCACTTGATGCCAGCATCTATGCCCTCTACACTGACGGAAGGCACAGAGTGTCATTCGACCAGGCAGTGAAAGTGATGAAAGAGACCGGAAAGGACCTTCCTTCACTCTACAAGGAAACAGGTGAAGGCGGTCTGGCAAAGGAACTGGAATAGAATCATCCCTCAGAAATACTCGTCAGGCATATCAGATTTCAAAATATATTTCTAACTTTGGGGAATTACTGAAAGCTGATATATATGACTTATATCAAATTACCCGAAGAAGACAAAACCAGACGCCTGGTTTTCTATCTGGCGATGGAGGAATATGTCGCTGCCAATCTTGACAAGTTGCTTCCGGACAGGACTGAAAAGGAAGCATTTTTCATGTGGCAGGTTCCCCCGACCGTAATATTCGGAAGGAATCAGGTGATGGAAGCTGAAGTGAACATTGATTACTGCCGCAGCAAAGGCATCAACCTTTTCAGAAGGAAAAGCGGAGGCGGATGCGTATATTCCGACTGGGGCAATATCATGCTCTCATATATCACCGACAAGACTGATGTGACCTTCACTTTCGAGTCTTTCCTCCAAAGAGTTGCACTTGTGCTCCGACATGCGGGCCTTCCGGCCTGTGTGTCCGGCAGGAACGACATCATGGTGGATGGCAAGAAAGTATCAGGCAATGCATTCTTCCTCAAGCCAAAGTCCAGCATCGTCCATGGTACAATGTTGTTTGACACTGATTTCGAAGAACTTACAAAAGCGATAACTCCATCTGAAGCTAAGATTAAAAGCAAGGGCGTGGATTCCGTACGTGCACACGTGACGAATCTCCGTCCTTATTTCATTGCCTCACACAAGCAATGGCAGAAGGCCCTTTCGGACATCGGCAAATTCAAATCCTTCATTGCTGAACAGTTGTGCACTGTGGCTTCGGAAACTGAAGAAGACTCCACCATATTTGACCAGATCACATTGAATGACAATGATTTGGAAGAAATCAGAAAGATTGAGGCCACATATCTTGACCCGGACTTTCTGCAAGGAAAAAAGCACAGCTGGAGCAAAAGCCTCTCTTGCAAGATTGAAAATGTCGGAGAAATCGAGGTAAGGTATGAAATGGAAGCCGACCTTATCACTGGCTGCACCGTGACCGGGGATTTCTTTCCGCTGAAGGACGGAATCGGTGAATATCTGAGCACTGCCTTGAACGGATGCAGGGATGATTTCGAGGCAGTTTCCCATGCCCTGGAATCATGTAACCTTGCCCAGTTCATATCAGGATTGGATGCCGGTAAACTTGCCCGTGGGCTTTATGGAATGACCACTAATCAATAACATTAATATGGAAGACAATCTCAAGAAAACATGTCTTTATGGGAGCCACGTTGCTCTCGGGGCGAAAATGAGTCCGTTTGCAGGATTCATGATGCCTATCCAATACACCTCTATCACATACGAACACAATGCAGTCCGCAATAAGGTCGGAATGTTCGACGTATCCCACATGGGCGAAATCTTCGTAAGCGGTCCTGATGCCGAAAAGTTTGTCAATCATATCTTTACAAATGAAATCCGCGGGTTTGAGCCGGGCAAGGTCCTCTATGGAATGATGTGCCACGAGAATGGCGGAGTCGTGGATGACCTGTTGGTTTACAGGGAGTTTGAACCTGACCACTTCCTGCTTGTGGTAAATGCAGCCAATATTGACAAGGACTATCAATGGATTTGCTCGCAGACAGAAGGCTTCGACGTGAAGGTAGTGAATGAATCTGACTCATGGGGACAGATTGCCGTACAAGGGCCTGACTCTGAAAGAATTGTGACGGAGATACTTTCCCTCGGCGAAGCTGCCGCCCTGACTTTCTACACTTATTGCGAATCTTCATGGAAAGGGGCAAGGATGGTGCTCAGCCGCACAGGTTACACAGGAGAGGACGGATTCGAGCTTTATACTACCCCTGAGGGAATATGCGAAATATGGGACATCCTGCTCAAGGCCGGAATTGCCCCTTGCGGTTTGGGATGCCGTGACACCCTCCGTTTCGAGGCCGGACTTCCATTGTACGGTGACGAACTTTCTGATGAGATTACTCCGATTGAAGCCGGTCTGGGAATGTTCTGCAAACTGGACAAGGAATTCATAGGAAGAGATGCGCTTGCAGCACAGAAAGCACAGGGCACATCACGCAAGCTGGTGGGACTGGAAGTTCATGACAAAGCCATCCCTCGTGCCACCTATCCGGTTGAGACAGAAGACGGCACACAGGTTGGCACCGTCACAACAGGTTATCATTCCATCACTCTTGACAAGAGCATCTGCTTCGCTATGGTGGATTCCGCCCATGCCGCCCTTGGCACTGCCCTGAACGTACGCATCAGGAAGAAAGTCTTCCCCGGCACAGTAATCAAGAAACGCTTTTATCAGACTAACTACAAGAAATAAACAATACATTATGAGCACAATTATCGAAGGTCTCAGATACAGCGAGACACATGAATGGGTGAAAGTTGAAGATTCATTCGCAATCATCGGAGTCACTGACTATGCACAGAAGGAAATGGGCGACATCACTTACGTTGACATGCCTGACGTTGACGACGAAGTCGCATGTGAGGAGGAATTCGGAGCTTTGGAGAGCGTGAAAGCTTCCAGCGACCTTTTCTGCCCTGTCAGCGGAACCGTTACTGAGAGGAATGATGCCCTTGAAGATGCTCCTGAAATGGTGAACCAGGACCCTTATGGAAACTGGATCATCAAAGTCCGGATGAGCGATCCTTCAGAATTGGACAAACTCATGGATGCAGCCGCATATAAGGATTTCATTGGTGAATAATATGAGCGGATTTTCTTATTTTCCTCACACTGAGGAAGATATAAAACAGATGCTGGACAAGATAGGGGTCTCATCCCTTGATGATCTCTATAGTGATGTCCCTTCTGATTTCGTATATAAGAAGGAATACGACCTGCCGGAGGCTATGACCGAGCAGCAGGTCCGTGAACATTTCAGCAGACTCGAGGCTAAAAACCGTAGGTTGAAGATATTTGCCGGAGCAGGTGCATACGACCATTACACCCCTGCCGTAGTCCCTTACCTTGCTTCAAGAAGTGAGTTCAGCACTGCCTACACTCCATATCAGGCAGAGATTTCCCAGGGCACGCTCAGGTACATTTTCGAGTATCAGAGCATGATTTGCGAGCTGACAGGCATGGAGGTTTCGAATGCATCAATGTATGACGGCCCCACTGCTGCAGCCGAAGCGGTCATGATGGCCATGGCCTGCACTAAACGCAAAACCAGAGTGCTGCTCTCAGACACTCTCCTGCCCCATGTCGCCGAGGTTATCCGCACATACGCCCTTTACCATGGAATTGAGCTCGGAGCAATAGCCTCCGAAGGAGGTCAGACCAGTCTGGAGGCCCTTGAAAAGGAGCTTCAGAACACAGACGTGGCAGGTGTGATCGTTCCTGACATCAACAAATATGGAATCATCGAGGATCATACCGGTCTTACAGAAGCAGTCCACAAGGCAGGTGGAGTCGCAATTTCCTATTGCGACCCTTCCGCCCTTGCAGTGATCAAGACTCCGGGTGAATGGGGATTCGACATTGCGGTCGGTGACGGACAGCCTTTGGGACTACCTTTGAATTTCGGCGGTCCGTACGTAGGTTTCATGGCATGCCGCAAAGAACATGTACGAAAACTTCCGGGAAGGATTGTCGGCCAGACCACGGATGCCGATGGAAAGAGGTGTTTCGTACTGACACTTCAAGCCCGCGAGCAGCATATCCGCAGGGAGAAGGCTACCAGCAACATTTGTTCGAACCAGAGTCTCATGGCCCTGTACGTGACTATCTATCTTTCTCTTATGGGTCCTGAAGGACTGCGCAGAGTCAATGAGATTTCTGCTGCTGGTGCTCACATCCTCCATGACAAGCTGCTTGAAACAGGACTGTTCACTGAAGTCTTTGACAAGCCGTTCCTTAAAGAGTTCGTGCTCAAGCCTTCATGCTCACCGGAAAAGCTCCACAAGGCTCTTCTTGAGAAAGGTTTCTTCGGTGCCTTGCCTGATGAGGATGGATATGTAAGTTTCTGCGTTACTGAAAAAAGGAGTGCAGAAGATATTGACAACCTGGTTAAAGCGGTGAAGGAGGCTGAGTTATGAAATATTACGACAAACTGATTTTTGAGCTTTCAAAGGAAGGCCGTTGCGGATATTCGCTTCCTTCTGCTCATGAAGGCAAACTTAAGGATATCTTGCCTGAATCATTGTCAAGAGAGTCCCGTGCACGCCTTCCAGAGGTAAGTGAGGTGGATGTCGTCAGACATTACACCAACTTGTCACAGATGAATTTCGGTGTGGATACAGGCTTCTACCCACTTGGAAGCTGCACCATGAAATACAATCCGAAGATCAATGAGGAAGTCGCTTCTTCATCTGCATTCAGTTCAATGCATCCGCTTCAGGATGAGGAGACTGCGCAGGGAGCCCTTGAAGTGTACTGGGAAATGGAGAAGGCACTTTCAGCCATCACCGGTCTGGATGCATTTACATTCAATCCTTGCGCAGGTGCACATGGAGAACTTACCGGCCTCATGGTAATGCGCCGCTACCACATGCTTCGCGGTGACCTCAAAAGGACAAAGGTCATAGTTCCGGACAGCGCCCACGGCACGAATCCGGCCAGTGCTGCAGTCTGCGGACTTGATGTCGTGGTGGTGAAATCCAATGCCGACGGTCTTGTGGATGTGAATGACCTGAAGCCTCTGCTTTCAGATGAGATTGCCGGCATCATGATGACAAACCCGAACACTCTGGGCCTTTTCGAGAAAGAAATCGGAGAAATAGCCACCCTTGTCCATGAATGCGGAGGTCTGCTCTATTATGACGGAGCAAACATGAACCCGCTTCTTGGAGTTGTCCGTCCGGGTGACATGGGCTTCGATATCATGCACTTGAACCTTCACAAGACTTTCTCCACCCCTCATGGAGGCGGCGGTCCGGGATCAGGTCCGGTAGGAGTGGCTGCAAGGCTTGAGAAATGCCTTCCTGGTCCACGTGTCAGGAAATCTGATGACGGAGTGTTCCATATCGAGCGCAGCTGGGACGAGTCAGCAGGAAAGGTATCAGGTTTCATGGGCAATTTCAGCATTATCCTCAGAGCCTATGCATATATTCTCTCCCTCGGCAAAGAGAACATCCTGAAGGCAGGAAAATTTGCAACTCTCAGCGCAAACTACATCAAGGAGAGTCTCAAGGATTGCTACAAGCTCCCTATTCCGAGCATCTGCAAGCATGAATTTGTATTCGACGGTCTCATCAACGAAAGAGCTACGACACTGGATGTTGCAAAGAGGCTTCTTGACTACGGTTTCCATGCTCCTACCATCTACTTCCCTCTCCTTTTCCATCAGACCATCATGATCGAGCCTACGGAAACAGAGTCTAAGGAGACCATAGATGCTTTCATAGAAGTGATGAGGAAGATTGCATCCGAAGCAGCAGAGGATCCTCAGATTCTCAAAGGAGCTCCTCACAACACTCCTGTAGGAAGGCCGGATGAGACTCAGGCTGCAAGGCATCCTGTCCTTAAATTCTGGGATTGCTGACATACGGATTATTAACTATTTGTATTTCTCTGAAAGACAATTATGAGAATAACAATCATCGGAGCAGGCCCCGGCGGTTACGAAACCGCCGTGGCTGCTGCTTCAAAAGACATAGATGTAACCATCATTTCTGACGGTCCTGTGGGCGGGACTTGCCTCAACCACGGATGTATTCCTACCAAGACTTTCTGTGCCCATGCCCAGATGCTTGACAATGTGCGCAATGCCGGGGAATTCGGTATCGAAACTTCGGCGGTGTCGTTCGATTTCAGCAAAGTCCTCCGGAGAAAGGAGGCTGTCGTGGAGCAGTTGCGCGGCGGTGTGGAATTCCTGCTGAAGAACAAAAAGATTAGATTTATCAGCGGCAAGGCTTCGCTCAAAGACAGCCACACCGTTGTAGTCAGGGCTGCCGATGGTGAGGGAGCCGAAGAAATTGTGTCCGACTACATTGTCATTGCAACTGGTTCTGTCTCAGGCATTCTCCCAATTCCAGGAGCAAATCTGGAAGGTGTGATTACTTCCACAGAACTGCTCTCGATTGAATCAGTGCCACAAAGGCTCTGCATCATCGGTGCAGGAGTGATCGGACTTGAATTCGCTTCAATTTTCAATAGTTTCGGATCGCAGGTCACAGTTCTGGAATATTGCAAGGACATTCTTCCCCGATTCGACACAGACCTTGCCAAGAGGCTCAAGCAGACGCTTTCCAAAAAAGGAATCGCCATCGAGACTTCAGCCCAGGTGCAGGCCATCACCAGGGAAGATGGTCTGTTGAAGGTCAGCTATATGAAAAAGGACAAGGAAGCTTGCGTGGTGGCTGACAAGGTGCTGATGGCAGTTGGAAGAAGGCCTGCAATTGAGAGTCTCAATCTTTCGGACATAGGAATGGATTTCACCCCTAAAGGTATTGTGACTGACGAGGATATGAGGACGAACATTCCTAATGTCTTTGCTATCGGTGACATACGTGGCGGAATGATGCTGGCCCATGCTGCGACCTTCGAGGGTAAGAGAGCTCTGAATGCCATGCTTGCGGATATGCAGGCTGGTGAAATTGGCAAGGGCAAGGCCGCTGACGGAATTGATTTCGACATCATTCCGGCTGCTGTTTTCACTTGTCCGGAAGCCGCTGTCGTCGGGCTCACCGAGGAGGACTGCAAGGCGCGCGGGATAAATTGCAAATGCCTCAAGTCTTTCTTCAGGGCAAACGGAAAAGCCGTGTCCATGGGTGAAACGGAAGGTTACTGCAAGATTATCATCTCAGATGAAGGACGCATCCTGGGATGCCATCTGTTCGGGCCACATGCTTCGGACATAATCCAGGAAGTTGCGGCCCTTATGAACAAAAAGGCAAATATCTCAGACCTCAGTCAGATTATCCATGCGCATCCAACCTTGAGTGAAGTAATCCTTTCTGCAGCAAGTAATTGAAGTTTGGCAAATGCCAAACTTCAATTGTTTCTTCTTGACGGATTATTGAAAACGTTAGCGGAGATGATGATGCCCAGTACTATGGCTATGGTCACTTTCACTGCCATAAAGCCTGAGGACAGCGCAAGATTGAGCTGGTTGGAAGCTATGTAATATGCGCTCCAGAACACTCCGCCACCGGGAATCAGGGGGAATATTCCGCATATAAGATATATTGTGCGAGGGCAGCGGAATCTCCTGGCAAAAAACCTGGAAAGGAACGATACCACCGTGGCAGCAAAGAAACTGGCAGCGAAAGGACCGGCATCGACAAACCGGGTGAAGGCCAGATATACTGTCCATCCGGCCAATCCCACCAGACCGGCAGGCAGATAATGCCTGCGGGGCACACCGTAAAGAATTGCAAATGCGGATGTTCCCACAAGCGCAGCTGCCATCTGTACCGGGAAAGTCGATGTAAGGGAATCGGTATTTGTGCCGCTCAGCTGAATCATATTCCCGGCAAAGAAACCGTAAAGCATGAATGCGAAACATACACCGATGGCAATGCTCATGAACATCATTACCGCATCGGCCAGACGGGTGATTCCGGCAAGGTAATCCTCATTGGCAACATCCCTCAGTCCGTTTGTAAAAGCGACTCCCGGAATAAGAAGGATCATGGTGCCCACCACCATGTTGCCGATATTGTGACCGAAGCCGAAATGTTGGAAAAGAATACAGAGCAAGGTTCCGAAAAGACCGCCGAAAATGTTGGCAAGGGCCTTTGTAAGATATTTTCCGGAAACCTTCATCACAAAAAGGTTCAGCAGCAAAGCTGCGACCATTGAGGCCGCACAATCCAGAAAGCTGCCTCCGAAAATAATGCAGAATCCGGCGCATCCGAAAACTGCCCCGAGATACATTTCCCAATCCGGTTTAGCCGGCAAGCACTTAATCTTGTCAAGCCGTTCCCGTGCCTGTTCCAATGTGTATTTTCCGGCTGAGATATCTCTGGAAAACTGGTTGACCTCAGCCACGACGTCAAGTCTGGCTCCTTTTATAGGTATGAATTCGGCATTGGCATAAGCCTTTCCCGTTGTGAAAATTCCATTGCTGAGGACGAAAAATTTCTCCCCACTCTGGCCATAATGTCCGGCTATCCTTTCCATAGTCTCCTCCACCCTGGAAATCTCGGCTCCATTTTCAAGAAGGAGCCTGCCGGCATCAGAAGCAAGTGTGAGAACGTCCTCGCTGCTATACTGTCCCATATCTTATTTCAAAAAGTGCCCAAAGATACGATAAATTTGTATAAATTTGCATCTTTAATGCACTCGTATCGACACACGAAATCAAGATTCGCACACTCGGTACTTTAATACATTACAGTATGGCTATAGGCATAAAACTATCAGAAACAGATTCAAGATTATTCTGCTGCAGCAAATGGTGGGGCGACCCGGACATGCCCTCAGACATGGAATATCCAATGATTCAGGGAGAAGACGGGGAAGATTATCCTCTTACATTCGTCTGCCAGATAGACTGCGCAGAGGTCACTGCGACATTTCCGGACTGCGGACTGCCTGAAGACGGCATGCTGTATTTCTTTGCCGCGATGGATGAATATCTCGGATATGAAACCCCTTTCCACCATGGTATCGGGAAATGGCCGAAAGGAGCCACTAAGGTGAAATATGCGAAGAATATCAACCCGGAAACATTCGAATCATACATTATGGTTGACGACCAGGATGAGCCGGTTACCCTTCCTGCGATGAAAATGGAATTCTTCCAATGTGAAGACAATGCAGACGGCTTGAAATTGCTCGGAATCCCGGCCAACGGCGATGCCTGCGACAACAATCCTTCACAAATCAGCCTGCTCCAGATAGATTCGGAAGCTGACGGTCTTGATGATGTCCACATCCATGACTGCGGCTACATCAATTTCCTCATGAAGAAAAACGAACTTGAAAACGGATGGTGGCACAGTTCATACGGCTACCTTTCGTCGTATTAATTAAGTACATACTCCCCTTATGAATGAAGAAATCACACTTGTAAGAGATCTGGCGGTCATACTCATATCCGCAGGAATATTTACAATCATATCCAAAGCTCTCAAACAGCCATCTGTCCTGGGCTACATACTTGCCGGATTCCTGATTGGCCCGAACATCGGTTTCTATTTCGGAATATCCAGCACAGAGGCTGTCCACCAATGGTCCGAAATCGGTATCATCTTCCTGATGTTCGGTCTTGGCCTCGAATTCAGTTTCAAGAAGCTCATGCGGGTCGGAGGTCCCGCCCTGATAACCACTGCCAGCAAATTTCTCGGCGTGTTCATCCTCGGCTTCATCACCGGCATGGCAATGTCATGGTCAACGATGGAAAGCATCTTCCTCGGAGGCCTGCTCTCCATGTCAAGCACGACGGTCATCATCAAATCATACGACGAGATGGGCCTGAAGAACAAGCCTTATGCCCCGATAGTGTTC
This sequence comes from Candidatus Cryptobacteroides sp., assembly GCA_051889855.1. GTDB lineage: Bacteria > Bacteroidota > Bacteroidia > Bacteroidales > UBA932 > Cryptobacteroides. Next base: position 25,667 of record JBJFDE010000057.1, read on the forward strand.
GGAACCATCATCATCGAAGACATGATAGCCATCCTGCTGATGGTCCTGCTCTCCTCCCTTGCCGTATCGAACAAATTCGCCGGAGGCGAGATGCTCTTCAACCTCGGAAAACTGGCATTCTTCCTGATTCTCTGGTTCATCGTGGGCATATACCTCATCCCTACCGCACTGAGGAAATTCGGCAAATACATCAACGACGAGATCCTGCTGATTGTCAGCATAGGACTTTGTCTTGCGATGGTAGCATTCGCTGAAGGAGTGGGCTTTTCAGCAGCCCTCGGAGCCTTCGTCATGGGCTCCATTCTTGCGGAAACCTTTGAAGCAGAGCGGATTGAAAAGCTCGTTACACCTATCAAGGACCTCTTCGGTGCAATCTTCTTCGTTTCGGTCGGAATGATGGTTTCCCCAAGCGTTGTTATGGAGCACTGGGGCACCGTCCTCATCATCACACTGCTTATCTATTTCGCTGATATTCTGTTCGTTACAATAGGAGCCATCGTAGCAGGAAAAGGGCTTGAAAATGCAGTGCATGCCGGTTTCGGCCTCGCACAGCTGGGCGAGTTCGGTTTCATCATCGCGGGCGTGGGCTGCTCGCTGGGAGTGATGAGGGATTTCATCTATCCTGTGATTATTTCCGTTTCGGTAATCACGACATTCATCGCCCCTTACATGATCCGTCTGTCCGACCCTGCATACAGATTCCTGAAAAAGCATCTGCCGGAAAAGTTGCTCAGACATATCGATACTGAACATCAGGTAAAAAGGACTGTGGCAGAACAGAGCGAGTGGAGAGTCCTGCTCAAGAACTTCTTTACAAGGGTCATAATCTACGGAGTATTGATCCTTGCAGTTGATATTCTTACGAAAAGATACCTCAATCCGCTGCTGATGAACATGTTCCCTTCACTCGGAGAAACTGCGGCAAACTATATCAACATTGCCGTGACTCTCGTGGCAATATCTCCTTTCGTCTATGGAATCGGAATCAGCTCATCTACGCGTCCTCATGTGGCCAAACTCCTGAAAGAGAATCAGAAGAACACACTCCCTGTTCTGGGATTGATCATGGCAAGGGTATTCATGGCTGTGAGCGCAGTGCTCGGTGTCATAATGGCCAGAGTTAACCTTTCGGGATGGGCAATTGTAGGAATCATCATAAGTGGCTGTATCATCATACTTTCCGGAAGATATTTCTTCAGAAAATATTCAAGCCTCGAACAGCAGTTCATGACAAACCTGAACCAGAAGGAGAGCCAGTCGCGGAAAAATGCTCCGGTCACCACATCAATTCAGGAGAGGCTTAAAGGATATGACGTCCATATCGAGACAATTGTACTTCCCCAGAATTCAGAATTCACAGGTCATCGCCTCAGAAGCATCCCGATCCGTTCTGAAAGTGGGGCAAGCATCATAAAGATAAGCCGGGGAGAAAGGAATATCATCATCCCGAGCTCCGATGTCAGGGTATATCCTTTCGACAAATTGCTCGCCGTCGGAACATCGGAACAACTCGACAGGCTGAAGGAAATCATCACCTCATCGGTTCCACAGACTCTTGATTCAAATTCCGGAGAGGATTTCAAGGTTGAGTCATTCACCTTGGATGATGAGTCATATTTCACGGGCAAAGCCCTCAGGGACTGCTCTCTGGCAGACTTCCAGTGCATGATGATCAGCGTTGCCCGGGATGGGGAATTCATAACCAACCCGAAGGCTGAATTCCGTTTCAAAAGCGGAGATACCGTTTGGATTGCAGGCAATACTTCTTCATGCGAATGGCTGAAATGAGCCGTCCTGATAATTTGAATTCAACACAAATTTACTATTTTTGCAGAATTATAATCAGCTCAAAATATCACTGTAATGGCACTTATTGACAACATCATCGCGCGTGCAAAATCCAACAAGCAGCGCATCGTGCTTCCGGAATCATTCGAGGAGCGCACCATCACTGCAGCAGACCAGGCCCTCAGGGACGAGCTTGCTGAAATCATACTTATCGGCAACCGTGAGAAAGTTCTCGCCTATGCCGATGAACTCGGTTTGAAGAACATTGACAAGGCCACAATCATAGACCCTGCCACAAGCGAGAAAACTGAAGAATACATCCAGCTGCTTTTCCAGCTGCGTCAGAAAAAAGGAATGACACTCGAAGTTGCACGCAAGACCGTGCTTGAAAACCCTCTCTACTTCGGATGCCTCATCATCAAGAGCGGTGATGCAGACGGACAGATAAGCGGTGCACTTTCAACCACCGGTGACACCCTCCGTCCTGCTCTCCAGATCATCAAATGCGCTCCCGGCATCTCATGCGTCAGCGGTGCAATGCTCCTTATCACACAGACTCCTCAGTATGGTGAGGAAGGCGTGCTTGTAATGGGAGACATCGCCGTAACCCCTATGCCTGATGCAGCACAGCTTGCACAGATTGCTGTCTGCACGGCCCAGACTGCGAAAAGCGTCGCAGGTTTCGAGGACCCGCGAGTTGCCATGCTTTCATTCTCTACCAAAGGCTCGGCAAAACACGAAGTTGTTGACAAAGTCGTAGAAGCTACCCGTCTTGCAAAAGAGCTTGACCCAAGCCTCAAGATTGACGGAGAACTTCAGGCAGATGCAGCACTCGTTCCTTCAGTCGGCGCAAAGAAAGCTCCGGGTTCTGAGATTGCCGGAAAGGCAAACGTTCTCATCGCACCTAACCTTGAGGTTGGAAACATTGGTTACAAACTCGTACAGCGTCTTGGCAATGCTGATGCCATCGGCCCTATCCTCCAGGGTATCGCACGTCCGGTGAACGACCTCAGCCGCGGATGCTCAGTTGATGATATCTACAAGATGATTGCCATCACCGCCTGCCAGGCAATGGATGCGAAATAATCATTCCCGTCCAATTTATTAAGGCTGACACAAAGTCTGACATGTCGGCGTCCGAAGGACGTAGCCGAAAGATAATAAGGATTTTATGTCAGCCCTTACTATGTTAAATCATTAAAAAACAAGAAAAAATTTCGTATTAGGCAGAAAATAAGTATCTTGCACAAATTTTTCCCGGATGAATAAAGAAGAGCTATTCAATTTTATCAATGACAACCATATCTTAGAGGAAAGCGGCAACATATTCTTGGTAGTTGACGAATCACTCCAGATACACAACATAGCCTATGATCCTGTCGATACCAGTGTCAAGCTTTGCATAGGCGATTACCTCAAATGTACAAACGCAGTTTCCAGTTCTGAAGGATGTGGATGCCATCAGAACTGCAAAAGGTGCAACCTCAGGGGCATGGTGGAAGAAAGCATGCATGAAATGAAAAAGATGGAGGCCGATGCATCACTGCTCCTTCAGAACAATCAGGACTATTGTGCTCATGTGATTTCAACCCCGTTCATTGATAATGGAAAAAAATTCAGCATAGTCCTGCTTCTTGACAGGACATCACGCCAGCGTGAACTGATGCTTGAGAGAATATTCTGTCATGACCTTCTCAATCTTTCCGGTGCCCTCAACGGTCTTCTCGACACCATGGAACATTCTGATTCTGATGAAATGCGAAGCGTACTGAAGAGCATTTCATCTCAGATGATGGAAGAAATCAAAGCCCAGAGAGACCTTATCTATGCAATCAACGGATTGCTCAAGCCAAGCAAGGAATTTTTCAAGGCGAGCGAAGTACTGGATTTTGTCAAAGGCAGCCTCTGCCAGATTGCCCGCGACATGTACAATGTGAACATCATCATCGACTCTGACCTGGCCGAAGAGCAGCTGGAATCAGATAAAGTCCTGATCAACAGGGTTATCCACAATATGGTAAAGAACGCTTGTGAGGACAACGCTGCAGGAGACGTCATTGTCAGGGCGAAAGTTGAAGAATATGCCATAGTCTTTTCAGTCCACAATGATGCCGTGATGTCACTTGACACCAAGAGCAAGGTGTTCATCCAGGGCAACACCACCAAGAAACAGGGACACGGACTGGGCACGTACAGCATGAAGCTCATAGGCGAAAATTACCTCGGAGGCAAAATATATTTCGAATCTGAGGAAAATTTCGGAACGGAGTTTTACTTTGAACTTCCCAAAGCTAATCTATGAGGCCGCACAGAATAGCCATTGCCCTGGCCCTCATATTCATTGCTGCCGTTTCCTGCTCAAGAACAAACCCGGACAAAAAGATATTGTTCAGCACATCCGGTCAGTCGGATGTCCCGTACCGTATCCCTGCACTCGGAGCATTCAGTGACGGCACACTCATAGCCATTTCAGACTACAGACCCTGCAGGGCAGACATTGGCTATGGCAGGGTTGACCTTCATATAAGACGCTCACGGGATAACGGTCATAGCTGGTCTGAAGAAGCAGTTTTGCTGGAAGGAAGCGGAATTGAAGGAGCAGTGGACTGCGGATTCGGTGATGCAGCCATAGTTTGCGACTCGGAAAGCAACGAAGTGCTTGTCATGATGGTGTGCGGACAAACAGTGTATTATGCAAAGACCACCACAAGGAAGAATCCCAACAGGATGGCCGTTCTCAGGAGCCATGACAAAGGAAAGACTTGGGAGTCGTGGAAGGAGATTACCGAAGATGTCTATTCCCTTTTTGATGACAGTTCAAACGGACCCGTCCAAAGTTGCTTTGCCACTTCTGGCAAGATTCTCCAAAGCCGGGTAATCAAAAAAGGAGACTATTACCGTATCTACGTTGCTCTCTGCGCCCGTCCCTATGGAAACAGGGTCATATTCAGCGACGATTTCGGACGCACATGGAAGCCACTCGCGGGGCCGGATGCCCTCCCTGTGCCTGGTGGCGACGAAGCCAAATGCGCGGAACTCCCCGACGGCAGCATCATCCTCAGCAGCAGGGCATACGAAGGGAGATATTTCAACATTTTCAGATATTCATCCCCTGAAGGCATCGCCAAAGGGGAAGGGACCTGGGGACAGGCCACATTTTCGGGAAAGGGCAACAAAGGGTGCTATGCTCAGGGCAATTCCTGCAACGGGGAGCTGCTCATCGTCCCGGCAGAAAGAGTGATTGACGGGCAGAGGGTAAACCTTGCCCTGCAGTCCATTCCCATCGGCCCGCAAAGGAAAAATGTCAGCATATATTATAAGGAAGTGCCTGATTCGTCCGACATCCCTGAAGGATGGACCGCTGATGACATGGCATCCGGATGGAAAGACCTGTTCGTTGTCAGCAGCGTTACTTCGGCATATTCAACCATGGTCATGCAGAAAGGGGGTCTGATCGGATTTCTCCTCGAAGAGAGTATAAATTCCTCCAATGACGGATATAACATTGTTTATCAAACATTTACCATATCAGAAATTACGGATGGTAAATATAGACATTCAAAATAATTCCATACTCGGGGTTAATTTTTTGCCCGTATCGTTATATCAACAAAATATTTTTCTTAAATTTGTACGATTTTTTTTCAAAATCGATAGTATGGAATAAAAGGTATAAACTATGGAGAACTTATCAGAAGGACTACAGCTCATGCTGATAGGAATGGTGACAGTTTTTACCATTCTTTTGATTGTTATCTACGGCAGCAAACTTCTCATTGCTGCAATCAACAAATTCGCTCCGGAGCAGCCGAAAGCACCTGCCAAAAAGACAGATGATGCGCCGGTTGCTGTATTGGAAGCCGCTGTGAGCCAGCTCACAGGCGGTAAGGGTCGTATTGTAAAAATAACAAGAATGTAATATGAAAGAGATCAAACTCAGCCTTGTTTTCAGGGATATGTGGCAGAGTGCCGGCAAGTATCAGCCAAGAGTTGACCAGCTTGTCAAGGTAGCTCCTGCAATCATCAGAATGGGATGTTTCGACCGTGTGGAAACCAACGGAGGCGGATTCGAACAGGTGAACCTCCTTTATGGAGAAAATCCGAATATTTCAGTACGCGAGTGGACTAAGCCTTTCCACGAGGCCGGAATCCAGACACACATGCTCGACCGTGCTCTCAATGCATTGCGTATGAGTCCTTGCTCAAAAGACCTGCGCAAGCTTTTCTATAAAGTCAAAAAGGCACAGGGCACAGATATCACAAGAATTTTCTGCGGACTCAACGATGAGAGAAACGTCATTCCTTCAATCACTTACGCCCACGAGGCAGGAATGATTGCACAGGCTGCCCTCTGCATCACCCACTCCCCTATCCACACTGTTGAATATTATGTAGCCCTCGCAAAGAAATATATCGACGCAGGGGCCGATGAAATCTGCCTCAAGGACATGGCCGGTATCGGCCGCCCTGCTTCCCTTGCACAAATCGTTGCAGGCATCAAGAATTATAAAAAGAACATCATCATACAGTATCACTCACATGCAGGCCCTGGCTTCAACATGGCTTCAATCCTCGAAGTCTGCAAGGCCGGATGCGACTATGTTGACGTCGGAATGTCTCCGCTTTCATGGGGAACCGGACATGCTGACGTAATCGCTGTCATCGAAATGCTCAAAGATGCAGGATTCAAGGTCAAGGATGTGAACATGGAGGCTTATATGGAAGTTCGCACCATGATCCAGGAGATGTGCGACGACTTCCTCGGATATTATATTCCGGAGCTCAACCACATGAATAACTCCCTGCTCATCAAGCCTGGTCTTCCGGGCGGTATGATGGGTTCACTGATGACCGACCTCGAAGAAAACCTTGCACAGCTCAACAAATGGAAGGCAAAGAACAACCAGGAGCCTCTGACCACTGACCAGCTTCTGATCAAACTCTTCGATGAGGTTGCATATGTATGGCCTAAGGTCGGCTACCCTACCCTTGTGACTCCGTTCTCACAGTATGTGAAGAATCTGGCTCTGATGAATGTAATCCAGATGGAGAAGGGCAAGGAGCGCTGGAGCATGATCGGCGACAATATCTGGGATATGATTCTGGGTAAATCCGGAAAGCTTGCAGGCCCTGTGGCACCAGAGTTGGTGGAGCTTGCAAAATCCCAGGGACGCGAATTCCTTGCAAACGACCCTCAGGACAATTATCCTGACTGTCTCGACAGCTTCCGCGAAAAGATGAAAGCTCAGGGATGGGATCTCGGCCAGGACGAGGAAGAACTATTCGAATATGCTATGCATCCTACTCAGTATGAGGCATATAAGAGTGGCAAGGCAAAGGCTGACTTCCTTGAGGACCTCGCAAAGAGAAAGGCAGAGAAAAATGCCCCTGCTGCTTCTGCAATGCCTTCTGTAATCACAGTCAATGTGAACGGCCAGAACTACAAGCTCGACATAGCTTACGGTGACGCAGTGCCAGCTGCGACTGAGGCTGCTGCCTCTGCTGCCCCTGCCGGCGCCGGCGAAGACATCATTGCTCCGCTTTCAGGTAAATTCTACCTCACAAAGGAACCGGGAGAGCAGGCAAAGAAGGTAGGTGATGCTGTCAAGAAAGGTGATACTCTCTGCTATATCGAGGCCATGAACGTCAACAATGCAATCAGCGCAGAGTTTGACGGTGTCATCACTGCCATCTGTCTTTCAAACGGAGATTCTGTTGATGAGGATGATGTAATCTTCAAGGTTGCAAGAAGCTAAGGAGGAACAACATGAACGGATTTGCAGAAATACTCGACAGGCTCTATCAGATGACTGCGATAAGCAGCATCATTGAGCAGCCGTCGTTCATCCTGATGTATCTGATTGCTTTCGGTCTTCTTTATCTTGGTATCGTCAAGAAATATGAGCCCCTTTTGCTGATTCCTATTGCATTCGGCGTACTTATCGCAAACTTCCCAGGAGGAGATATGGGCGTGGTTCAGGCCGATTCGATGGGATATGTTACTCTGGCAGACGGTTCCAGACAGATTATCTGGGACATGCCATTGCATCAGATAGCGCATGAGTTCGGTATAATGAACTACCTCTATTATGCCCTGATCAAGTCAGGCCTTCTCCCGCCGATCATTTTCATGGGCGTGGGCGCGCTGACTGATTTCGGTCCTATGCTCCGCAACCTCAAGCTTGCGATTTTCGGTGCAGCTGCCCAAATGGGTATCTTTGCAGTGCTCATCGTCAGCCTTCTCCTTGGTTTCACACCTCAGGAGGCTGCTTCACTGGGTATCATCGGAGGCGCTGACGGTCCTACCGCAATCTTCACCACCATCAAGCTTGCTCCTCATCTTCTCGGCCCTATCGCCATCGCAGCCTACAGCTACATGGCTCTCGTACCAGTGATCATTCCTTTGGTAGTGAAGCTCCTTTGCACAAAGAAAGAGCTGACTATCAATATGAAAGAGCAGGACAAGCTCTATCCGGAGAAGAACGAGATCAAGAACATGAGAGCAGTGAAGATTATCTTCCCGATTGCAGTAACAACAATCGTAGCCATCTTCGTTCCGTCTGCAGTTCCGCTTGTCGGCATGCTGATGTTCGGTAACCTGATCAAGGAAATAGGTTCTGACACTGAAAGGCTTTTCCAGACTGCAAGCAACGGACTGATGAATGCGGCAACCATCTTCCTCGGCCTGTGCGTGGGTGCAACCATGACAGCTGACGCATTCCTCAATCTCCAGACCCTTGGTATCGTTGTCGGAGGATTCTGCGCATTCGCCCTCAGCATAGCCAGCGGTATCTGCATGGTGAAGATCTGGAACCTCTTTGCAAAGAAGAAAATCAACCCGCTCGTTGGAGCTACAGGACTTTCAGCCGTGCCTATGGCAAGCCGTGTCTGCAATACCATCAGCACGAAATATGATCCTAAGAACCATGTGCTGAACTACTGCATGGCATCCAATATTGCCGGCGTAATTGGCTCTGCCGTAGCTGCCGGTGTGCTCATCTCATTCCTCGGATAGATTTTTGCAAGCGCTGGCCTTCCAGTGCTGCAGAAAAAGAGGTTCTATCCTTATTAACGAAATATCTTGCCTCCTATGGTTTACGTATTCATGGCCATAGGAGGCATTTTTTGCGTTGCTCC
>JBJFDE010000058.1:0-2838 GCA_051889855.1 Candidatus Cryptobacteroides sp.
GGCTGAAATCCTTCAATCGGTAGCGATTATTATGTAAAGCCCAAATGGAAAGTCTCTGTATAAGAAGTTGATATTCAGTGTATGTTCTGGGTGGGCTTTACATAATATTAGACTTTACATAACCGGACTTATGGATAGCTACTCATAAGTCCGGAGATAGCATGAGAAAGAAATATTGATATCTTTGCGAATCTAACTCAGGTGGCCGAGTATCACCGGAATCGGTGGCCGACTATCCGCCGGAATATCTAGTACCTGGTTCTTGTGAGCAGTTCTACTACGGTGTCTCCAGTGCTGAGTACAAGCGGCTTGAACTGCTCATTCTTGCGTGCCGGCTTACGCCCTCTGGTCTTACCTTTGTACTTCTTGGGATGCGTCTTGCGATACCATTTTCGATGGGCTGCATTGCGCTTCTGACGCTTCTTGAACTCGCTTTTCTCCTTGCGGATTTTGGCCTGAGCTTCACGCTTGCTTCGCAGCCGCATTTCCTCAATAGCGTCATTGCAGCGTTTCATGATGTGGAAGCAGTCCAGGACAATAGTCGCATTCGGGAAGGCCGGCGTTACGATATCCGCCATGCTCTCTGACATGTCCATTGTTACTTCCTTGACCTTCAAGCGTTCCGCTTCCGGTATTTTGAGCAGGATGCTCACAACGTCCTGAGCCTTGGTGCCGCGGACGGCCGCCACAATCGTCCCTTTCTTGCCGTGCCCATCCTTGTTGGACAGGAAGGTGAACAAGTCATCCTGCAACGAGGTCTCATCAATGCTCAGGCGTTCGCCGATATTATCCTCAAGTAGAATCCAGTCGGAGGAATGCTCCAGCTGCTCCCATACTTGGAAGTTGCTCAGAGAATGTTTGTATGACCTCTCAAGATTGTCGCCATCAACAAAGTAGAACTTACCAAGGCAACGTGCCGTCACCGGGGTCGTATCCAATACCTTCTTTTAAAAAAGCCGCAAATTCTGCGGAATAACGCGTACCATCGGCAACTAGCGGATATATGTTCAGGATAATGCTCTTCCCCTCTGCACTCAGCCACCTGCGACGACGGATGTGTAAGGTCAATTTCTTGTCTCGAACTGGAAAATCACTGATGATGGTCTCCTCTGTGAACCCATTGGGACGAAGTGCTTGCTGCTCCGCACTTCGGTTGTCTCGTTCATCCAAATACAGGTGCAGCGTCCCGGTGTACAAGACATCTTTCTTGCTTTCTCTGGAGTCAAGAGACTTGGTCTCTGCCCATACTAACTCAAAATAGTCCAATATGCCCTCAGGTAAAAAGAAACTGAGGAAGTGCTCATAGAGCTTTACTTGTGTTGTATCCTTTTCCATATCGGCACAAAGGTACAACCTTAACTGAAATGAGCAAATCTAGTTCATCTTATACACGGAACTTTGCAGGTGACCCCTTATTTATCTGAAAAAAGTATTACTTCTTATTTAAGTATTTAAACGCCTCAATGGAAATCGGATCGCATTGCTTGTAGAAAAATTCAAAAGCCATTGGCATATTTTTGAGAGGGTCAAATTTCTCCCAAGAAGTATTTCCATTGTAGTGGAAAATCTCATCTTTATCATACGTATAGTCGAATTTTCCGGCACAGGTGTACATCAAGCATAACATTTTATTACTGTCATGAAGATAGATTCTATCAATTACGATAAGCATTTTTTGAGAATAATCTTTCACAACAGACCTGAAAATATATTCTTCCGGATTGTCAGCCATCAGGCTCGGCTTATACCCGAAGTCCAAGTAGCGATATCTGTCACAATATATTCCATATCCATTCATAGCACAATCAATATGTCGGGACAGCTTTTTTATATCGACCTTTTCTTCGGTATATACAACGACTCTTCCTGGGACTGTAAATAGAAAAGAATCAAAATTTAATGAATGCTTTTTCAGCAGTGAAGTCGCAGTTCTAAGCCATTTGCCATAAGCCTTTTCGGACAAAACATTCTGATACTCAGGCTTGTCCTTAATAAATAACATCCATGACTCATAATCCCGGGCTGCATCTCCGTAAATCACGGGATATGGATTCTGTTTAATATTATCAAACAGCGAGCTTATCTTGAACATAACTGATTTGTTATCCAGATTGCTGTACACCATATCTTTCCCCGTTGAGACCTCTGTCATATATGCATTATCGAATAATCTACCGGCAGTTCCGCAAGAGGTCAGCAGAAGTATAATGCTAAAGAATAATAGACTTTTTTTCATTGTATATGATTTTTAATTATTTATCAGAAATGGAAATATACTCCCGCAAGAATATTGAGGGGTCTTATACGATACATACAGGAAAATTCCTGAAGTCCGTTAAATACGGAGTAAGCGTAGCTTTGCTGATTCAAAAGGTTACATGCTGTAATGCTTATTTTTACACCGTTATTGAAACGGTACGCAAGAGAAGCATCAAAAAGTACCGTGTTTTTGGTGCGTTCTGATGTAAGCGTTGTAAAATAATGCTCTGCAGATACCTTCAAATCCATATTCCTGACCGGATTTACATTTATAGTCAATGTATGGCTGAAATTGTTCTTGGAATCCGAGATGCCGGTTTCTGAAAGTGAAAGAATATTGTGAGAATAAATCAGTTTGTATTCCATTCCTATCCATCTTGCAAAACGTCCGGAAAAAGTAGGGATGAAAGAAATCGTGTGAGAAATATACGGAGTACGAATACCGTTCTGAATGGATGCAGAAGCAAAATTCTGATAAGAAACAGTCGCCCCGATTTTTCCGTTGATGCCGTATATACCAACGTTTCCGCCAAGTGCTGCATACCAACTGTTTCCATGATTCGGAACACTCTCTGTACC
>JBJFDE010000059.1:0-10451 GCA_051889855.1 Candidatus Cryptobacteroides sp.
TAACTTTGTACATACATTATCTATTAATCATCATAGCACTATGAATAAAAAATACCTCATAATACTCTTGGTTGATCTATGCAGTGGATTGATTACATTAGGACAAAATGTACAAATCAATTATTCTGAGAAGATAGAGTCTGATATATATACTCAATTATCAATGAAGGTAGACAATAAAACTTATCTTAAAATAGATATCCAAGCAGATTTATCTTCAAAGACAAAGGCGATACTGAGTTTCTATCAGGCACAAAACGGCTCGGTGATAAAATTCGATATGGGTTTACCTATTCAATTCGATGGAATATCGTTAAGCAAGGAAGACAACATCACCATTGAGGTTATGATGAAGCAACAACGGGATTCTGTGAGTTTGGCGTTTGCTATTGATGGACAAGTTCGTGAGATTATGTTACCCACCAATTACTCAGTTTCTTTTCCGAAAGGACACAATTGCGCATATATACTGATGGAAACCATCCTTAACCAATCGATTACTATCAATGACGAAATTCCTATTTTTGCGGTAACAGGTGGCATATTCAGTAAAATTGATATAGGCTTGGAACTTCCTATGTATACCCAAGACTATTGCGGATTAAGAGACAAACACATTCACCCCAAGGAATGGGTTAACATTGAAGGAGTATACGACTACTGCTTCTATACAATAGAATTTCAATAACAGAACACATAGAACTCTAATATATTCAAAAATTAAGTGTATTCAGAAAATACTATCTGAATGCACTTTTTTGATACCCACTCCAGCAACCAAATCCCCCCCCAGTTGGCCCCAATAATCCGGAAAACAAGCCATTTCCCGGACAAAACTCCCTGAAACCCAAATATATCCGGATATTGGCCGAATTTCCGGACAAATTCTAACAATCGAGTCAACTACAATCAGGAAAATTCTCGCAACCCGAAAATCACCGTCCTCACTTACCCCCTCCACACAGCACTGTACGCTGTCCAAGCGCTTACGGTTCGAACAAAAAACCAATTCCTTTCAGAATTTAAAATAATCCGAATAATTTTTCAAATTATTTACTATATTTGGACAATTATCGCTTTTGCAAAAGCGGAAAGGTTGAATATTGAAAGAAATTGTTAAAAATCACATACATTATGAACAGCAGACGTGACTTCTTAAAGGAAATGGCCATCGGTGGAGCAGCTTTGACACTCTCTCCTCTTCTTTCCGCTTGCGAAAGTGATAAACAGCAGATCGTAACCGCTTCAGACTCTCCGCTGATTGTCCCGAAAGCAAACGGACTCCAGATTACCGGAACATTCCTTGATGAGATATCCCATGACATTCCTCATCAGAACTGGGGCGAAAAGGAATGGGACCAAGATTTCCAGAATATGAAAGCAATAGGCATCGACACGGTGATAATGATTCGTTCAGGATACCGCAAATTCGTGACATATCCTTCAAAATATCTGCTGAATAAAGGATGCTACATGCCTTCAGTCGATTTGCTCGATATGTTTCTCCGTCTTGCTGACAAATACGGAATGAAATTCTATTTCGGCCTTTACGATTCAGGAAAATACTGGGACACAGGCGATATGAGATGGGAAGTGGAAGACAATAAATATGTGATCGATGAGGTCTGGGAGAACTATGGTTCCAAGCACAAAAGCTTCGGAGGATGGTATATAAGCGGAGAAATCAGCCGCGCCACCAAGGGAGCCATCGGAGCATTCCACACCATGGGCAAGCAATGCAAGGATGTGTCAGGAGGACTGCCTACATTCATTTCACCGTGGATTGACGGAAAGAAAGCCATAATGGGCACCAGCAAGAAAGTCAATGACAATGCGGTGACAGTGGACCAGCATGAGAAGGAGTGGAACGAAATATTCGACGGCATTCACGATGTAGTGGACGCTTGCGCTTTCCAGGACGGACACATTGACTATGACGAACTTGATGCATTTTTCACAGTCAACAAGAAACTTGCAGACAAATACGGAATGCAGTGCTGGACCAACGCAGAGTCATTTGACCGCGACATGCCTATCAACTTCCTTCCTATCAAGTTCGACAAACTGCGCATGAAACTCGAAGCCGCCAAGAGGGCAGGCTATGACAAGGCCATCACCTTCGAATTCTCACATTTCATGAGCCCTCAGTCTGCATACCTGCAGGCCGGACACCTTTATGACAGGTACAAAGAGTATTTTGGAATAAAGTAAACCATAGATAAAATCACATATTATGGACAGAAAAGAATTCCTGAAGAGCCTTGGTCTGCTTACAGCCGGAGCAGCAATAATACCTTCAGAAGGGACCATGAAGGCGGCAGAACGCTTTGCCGGAATGAATGCAACCGGTCAGGCAGTGGCTGACATGGCCACTGACAAAGAAGTGGATTTCCCGGTCAAATCTTTGAGAGCCAATGTGCAAGGAGGACCTGTGAAAGTGATAATCATAGGTGCCGGCAACAGAGGGCGTACTTATGCTGAATATGCCAGGAAATTCCCTGAGTGCATGCAGGTAGTCGGTGTTTCCGACATCCGTGAAAGCCGCAAGAATGCAATGGGAGACAAGTATGGAATTCCGGCCGAGCACCGTTTCGGTGACTGGAGCGAAGTCTTCAAAGTTGCAAAATTTGCCGATGCCGTGGTAATATCAACCCCGGATGACGTGCATTACGATCCGTGCATGAAGGCATTGCAATGGGGGTATGACGTACTTCTCGAAAAACCTGTGGCACAGACAGAAAAGGAATGCACCGACATTGCTGCCCAGGCACATAAATATGGAAGGATTGTGGCCGTCTGCCATGTCCTGAGATACAGCCCGTATTTCAGGGCAATGTACCAGACTTTGAGGGAAGGAATGATAGGAAAGCTGATAAGCATCCAGCACATGGAACCGATAGAGTGCCGTCACATGGCACATTCCTATGTCAGGGGTAACTGGCGAGACTCAAAGAAAACCACTCCGATAATACTTGCCAAGAGTTGTCATGACCTGGATATACTCCGTTGGTTTGTAGGCAAGCCTTGCAAGACCATAGTAGCGGACGGCTTCCTCACATGGTTCAAGCCGGAAAATGCACCGGAAGGAGCACCTAAGCGTTGCACTGACGGCTGTCCTCATGAATCAACATGCCCTTATTCTGCAATCGATATCTATGTGAAAAGAAAACAGCACCTTGGAGTCTTCGACCTTAAGAACTCCCGCGATGAGCAGGAAATCATGTCCAGGATATCCGACCCGAACAACGAATGGGGAAGATGTGTGTATTTCTGCGACAATGACCAGCCAGACCACTTTGTCAGCGAAATGGTCTTCGAGGATGGCACTACAGCATCTTTCTCAATGGAAGCATTCACTCCTTTCGGAGGCCGGAGGACCAGAATCATGGGAACGACAGGATATATCGAAGGCAACGGAAGCTCCTTTACAGTCTATGAATTCCGAAGCAACAGGAAACTCGTCTGGGACAAGAAAGTCAGTGACATACCTGAGTATAAAGGCTCCGGACATGGAGGAGGTGACATGGCCCTTGTATGCGATTTCCTTGAAGCCGTATCCGCCCATGATGAATCCAGGCTCACAAGCAGCATAGATGCTTCAATCGAGAGTCATGTCATGGGATTCCGTGCAGAGAAGAGCCGTCTCTCCAACAAAAAAGTATCCGTGAAATAAGCTGTTTCACAGATACTTTCCGTAATTCGAATTATACACAAGGCCTAAAGGACAGACAGGCGAATTATCCTGTCCGGTCCTTGGGCTTTTGGTATGTAAACCTTGGTGCCTTGCTCCGTGCGTTCCACCTTGACGGCCTCTTTGGTATTGAGGCAGAATGCATCGGAACAATCAATATCCACGGTTACAGTCTCGGCATTATCGTCAGTCACATGAAGGTAAACATCCTTGCCTTTTCTGGTAGAAACTCCCCATTCACCCCTGACAGGACCGGCCACGGTACCATAAATACTGTCTCCATATTTACCAAGCCATTCACCCATCTCCTTCAGCCTTTCCAAAGCCACGGCCGGCAATTCTCCACTCGGCTGAGGCCCGATGTTCAGGAGAAGGTTTGCACCCTTTCCGGAAGTTGCCACCAGCAGGCGGATAAGCTCGTCAGTGCTCTTGTAGTTCTGGTCCTTGACCTTATATCCCCACATTCCGTTCATTGTCTGGCAAGTCTCCAGAGGCAGCTTGCTGATGTCCATGTCTCCGCTGTATCCGGCCTTGTTCTCTCCCGGTACATCCCTCTCGAAGATTTGGATATCCTCACCCGGATTGACATTCATGTGGTGGTTGTTTCCCACCAGACAAGCAGGCTGAAGCCTGTGTATGAGCTCATACTGCTCGTCCAGACACCAATCGAAAGGCACCTGGTCCTCATCATGGTCCCAAACGCCATCGAACCAGATAGCACCTATCTCCCCGTAATTTGTCAGGAGTTCGGTCAGCTGAGCCTTCATGAAAGCAAGGTATGAGTTCCAATCCTGCTTGGAAGGATCACGTCCCGTATAGTGACCGGTACGGCCCCAAGGATAATCCTCCCTTCTCCAGTCAGCATGAGAATAATAAAGATGAAGCCTGATGCCCTTACGGTGACATGCATCGGCAAGTTCGCCAACCACATCCCTTCCCCATGGAGTGGCATCCACGATATTGAAGTCGGACTGCTCAGTCTTGAACATGGAGAAACTGTCATGATGGCGAGAAGTGAAAGTAATGTATCTGGCACCGGAATTCTTGATAGCTTCAACCCATTCATCTGCATTGAAATATGCAGGATAGAAACCCCTTGCAGCCTTGGCATATTCCTTCCAATCAACTCCGGAATTCATATACCATTCACCCTGGGCGAACATGCTGTAAATGCCCCAATGGATGAAAATACCGAACTTCATATCCGCAAACTCAGCCCTCGAAGCCAAATTTTCCTTTGTAGGGATATATCCAGGTGCAGTCTTGCCGAGCGCCTTGCACAGCTTCTCACCGAGCCCGATCGTATAGCCCTCGCTCACATAGACCACCCTGTTGAAACTGTCTGCGATTACAAACAATGGAGACTGCCTGAGCATCATGCCGTCCCTGAGCTGAGCCTCGATGCTGCCGTCAGCATCAATGCCATAAACAATGTTCGAAGGCAGGCCAGGGAAATCCTCCGGCTTGAACCTGGAGGCCTCGTCTTCATTTCTGAAAAGAATGAGCATGGTTCCTCCCCATTTCTCAAGAGGGGCCCTGAACTTCTCGATATCCTTCAGGGCATGATTTGAAGGCTCCGTGCCCGGAGTCATGACAGCCACCACGAAATAGCCCCTTCCTGTAGTGGAAAGAATTGATTTCAAATCACCTTCCGCCTTGACGCATCCCTGAGACACTGTGGCCGGCTGGTAAAGAGCCTCGCTGTTGAGGCTGCCGATTACAGAAAGCTGCTCGCTTTCCTTAGGAAGAATCAGAGGGCGGACTGTCTTCTGATCCTCTTTTACAGGGCAGGTCTCAATGTGTACAAGTACTGCGCCCGAAGATAAACGTGTTCCGCTGACAATCTGATAATCACCGACTTCCAGAGTTTGGCCTTTCTTGAACGTACCTGCCCAGCTGTCACCGTCGTCGTAATTGAGCTGATAAGCCCTGCCGTTGTTGATGCGGGATACGGAGAATTGGTAATAATATTTTGGATCGACAATGTGAGCCGATGGCTCATAAGTGAGCGAAAGTTCTCCGGTAGAGGATATTTTGTTGTCGCCGGCAGCGGCCTCGAATGGAATCCAGCGACCTTTGCCGTCAAGATATTCCACATTGGATGTAATGCTGTCAATCCTTGCCGGGAAACCAAGTGACCTGCAGAGGGCAACGAAGAAAATACCTCGGGAAGTGGCATCGCATATCCTGTGTGCATATACGCCGCTTGGACGCATTCTGAGACGCTGAGGATTGCGGCTTCCGCTGACCTTGATATTGTCCTTCACCCATTTTGCCACACTCTCGGCGCTGTCAAGGCCTTCCACTTTTGAAAGTATCCCTCTGTAAGGTTCAACCATTTCATTATAAACCCTTGGATTGAGTACATAACGGTTGAAAATCTCGTCAGTCAGGCCCACTCTTCTGATTGAATTGGAATAATGGTCAACAAGCACATTTTCATCGATATCCCTCAAATCCTTTTCCGAGATGACGCTCAGAAGTGCAACGGCCTTGTTCTTGTCATCAGCCCATTTCAGGAATGATTCTATGACCTGATGGTTGCCCTTTGATGCAATAAGCAGATTATCAGCTCCTTTTACATTGCAACCTATGCTTTCCAGAAAGGCATTGGCTGTGGATTCGTTATGGAAAGTCGAAGTGTAGGCATTGCGGATCCGATCCTCTTCGGCAAGTCTTTGGTTGTTGAGTTCCCTTGCCTTTGGGTCAACCTCAGGGATATTCGCCCTTTCTACCGGAGGAGTCACGAGGATATCATCGCTATAGCTGTCACCGGATTTATGGGACAAACTGACCACTACGGTATCAGCATCCTCCTTTACCGGACAAAGGGAATAACCATAGGCACCGTCCTTGTTTGCCCATACGACAAGGTCGCCAAGTCCGGCACTCATGTTCACCAGACCGGATGCATCACTTCTTCTGCGTGTCACCGTGTAGAATTCCGCATAATTGTAAATCTTGAATTCCACGTCAGCACCTTCAACTGCATTTCCCTGAGAATCAGTAACTTTTACGCATACATTTCCAACAGGGGCATAACCCTCGGTAACATTGATTTCTGTGTAGCAGTCAGTCCGGCTCATCACATCTTCGGGACCATCGTACGCACCGAACACCCTTGTATGCATGAGCATTGCACGTGAGGCGGGTGCGTTGAACCACCCCAGATCCAGCACCGGCTCAGGCTCGCAGGCACCGAGGAAATGCCATTTCCCGTCCACCCAGGCCTCCACCCAGGCATGATTGTCGTCGGTATGGGCCCACCTTGGAGTATAGACCTGACGGGCCGGGATACAGATCGAACGCAGGGCGGCCACCAGCAAGGTGGATTCCTCTCCGCAACGTCCTGTTGCCGTTTTTATTGTAGCAAGAGGTGAGCTTGTCCGGGAGTCGCTCGGAGTGTAAGTCACCTTTTCGTGACACCAGTGATTCACTTCAAGAACAGCTTCCTCCATGGTCATTCCCTTGACCCTCGGGGCCAGAGTCTCATAGAAGACAGTTCTGCATGAGTCCAGATTCTCATTGTTTACTCTCACCGGGAGAACAAAATGCTTGAATTCCCTTTCCGGAACCCTCCTGCCCCAATCCATGCTCTCGCGTGCCTTGAGTGACAGCTCCACATTCTCAGCGAAGAAATCTCTGCTGTAATCCACGCTGTCAGGCAGTGGCATATAGGAATACAGAAAGTCCAGAGCCTGTTCAGAAGTCATTTGGCGGCTGCATGATGCAGACAGGACCGTAGCTATTGCAACGGCGAGGAGTGTAGTCTTTTTCATAAAATCTGATCGAGTATTGCGGCGACTGTTGCCGGGTCAGTATGTTTTTGGTTTGATGATTTTCTTGCAGAGGAATGGATTTCTGTGCATCCTGTCCTTTGAAGGATTTCCTTCGCATTTCCGGGATTCACGCCTGCTCCGGGCATGATGATAATGCGTCCCTGAGCCTGCTGAACGAGTTTGCTGATGAGCTCGCTGCCCTCAAGAGCAGATTTTGCCTGCCCCGAAGTAAGTAGTCGTGTACATCCGAGACTTATAATGTCCTCAAGTGCCCTGAAAGGGTCTGCCGCATGGTCGAAAGCCCTGTGGAACGTTACAGGAAGGTTCCACGCAGCCTTGATGAGCCTGCGGCATGCCGGCAAGTCCACATCCCCGTCAGGAGTGAGGGCACCAATGACAATGCCGTCCGCTCCAAGTTCCTTTGCCCGGATAATCTGCTCTTCCATCACGGATATTTCTTCAGAATCATATACAAAATCTCCTTCGCGAGAGCGAATCAGCACAAAGACCTTCAGCTGGGAAATGGACTTAGCTGCCACAATGTCTTCGGCAGAAGGAGTGAGTCCGTCCTTGTCCAGATTGCGGCACAGTTCAATTCTTTCCGCACCTCCTTCAGCGGCGGCTCTTGCGCTTTCCAGATTTGAGGCACAAACTTCGAGCAGGGGCATGATCACATTATTCTACAGTTACACTTTTTGCCAAGTTTCGTGGCTGATCCACGTTGCGGCCCTTATAAACGGCTATGTAATAGGCCATTAGCTGGAGAGGAATGGATACGATGACAGGCATCAGGCACTCGTCGGTAGTCGGGATTTCAATGGTATAATCCGCACTCTTTCTAGCGTGGCTGTCTCCTTGGGCAATCACGGCGATGATTTTCCCTCCGCGGGCCTTAATTTCCTCCATATTGCTTACGGTCTTTTCATAAGTATGGTCAGGAACTGCTATCACCACTGTAGGCATCTCGGCATCTATCAGCGCAATAGGACCGTGTTTCATCTCCGCTGCAGGATAACCCTCCGCATGGATGTATGATATTTCTTTGAGTTTTAGCGCTCCTTCGAGGGCTGTAGGGTAGTTGTATCCACGGCCGAGATAGATGAAATTATGTGCATAAGTGAATATTTTCGAAAGGTCGGCTACCATCTTGTCTGTTTCGAGAACTTTCCTGATGGTCTCAGGAAGTTCAATCAGAGATTTGACGATTGCCTGTCTGCGCTCGGTGCTGATGGTGCCTTTCTCTTTGGCGATGGCAAGGGCAATCATGGCCATGACTGTCACCTGGCCTGTGAAGGCTTTCGTAGATGCTACTCCGATTTCTGGTCCGACGTGGATATAAGTACCTGAATCTGTGGCTCTTGCGATGGATGAACCAACGGCATTGCAAATGCCGTAAACAAAGGCACCGGCCTTGCGGGCAAGCTCAACGGCTGCGAGGGTATCAGCTGTCTCTCCCGACTGGGAAACGGCGATAACCACATCATTGTTTCGGATAATCGGGTTCCTGTAACGGAATTCCGATGCATATTCCACTTCCACCGGAATGCGGCAGAGGTTCTCGATCAGGTGCTCTCCGATGAGCGAAGCATGCCATGAGGTACCGCATGCCACGAAAATGATTCTGCCGGCTTCAAGGAACTTGTCTTTGTTCAGTTCCACTCCGGAAAGCTTCACTTCTGCTGTCTCCGGGTTGATTCGTCCCCTGATGCAGTCGATGATGGTATTCGGCTGTTCGTGAATCTCCTTTAGCATGAAATGAGGATATCCTCCCTTTTCGAGCTGAGAGATGGAGAGTTCGAGGTGGCGGATGTCAAGATTGCTGGATTCATTTTCCAATGTCTTGATTTCCAATGGTTTATTTTTATTAATTATGGCTATCTCTCCGTCGTTGAGATAGGCGAAATCATTGGTGTAGTCGATGATGGACGCAGCATCTGAGCTGAGGAAATACTCTCCTTCGCCTATTCCTATCTCCTTAGGGCTGCTCTGCCTTGCTGCAATTATCTGATCAGGATTGCCTTTTTCAATAACGGCTATGGCATAAGCTCCCACAGCTTGTTTGAGGGCAAGTCTGACTGCTTCTGAAAGAGAGCAGTTATTTTCCTTCCTGATATATTCAATCAGGTTTACGAGAACTTCTGAGTCAGTGCTGCTCTTGAACTCATAGCCGTTCTGGATGAGGGCATCCTTCAGCACGCGGAAGTTTTCTATGATCCCGTTGTGGATCAGAGCAATCTGACCGGATTGGGAATAATGAGGATGGGCATTGCGGTCGCTCGGTTCACCATGAGTCGCCCAGCGCGTATGGGCAATTCCGATGGTGCCCGAATAATCTTTTCCGTCAAGGAAAGATTCCAGAGAGGATACTTTTCCCTTGCATTTATAGACATTCAGATTGCCATCCTTGTTAATAATTGCCACTCCGGCACTGTCATAACCACGGTACTCAAGTCTTTTAAGTCCCTTAAGCAAAACAGGGCATGCTTCGCGATGCCCCACATAACCTACAATTCCACACATTTCAATATAAATTAAGTTCGTTAATAATTAAAGTCCCATTTTTTCTTTCATGCTTCGAAGCAGGTCGAAAGCCTGAAGAGGAGTCATGTTGTTTAGGTCTGCAGAGTCCAGATCTTCCTTGAGCGACAACAGAAGCGGATCTTCAAGCTGGAAGAAAGACAACTGCAGGGAACCGTCGCTCTCTACGCGTCCCTCCCGCACGTTATGCGGTTTGATGATGGAAGGTTTCTTTGACGAAGAGGCTTCCTCGTTCTCAAGACGGTCAAGTGTTTTCTGGGCCGAATCAATTACCTGACGCGGCATACCGGCCATCCTTGCGACATGAATACCGAAGCTGTGTGCCACTCCTCCCTCTGCGAGCTTGCGCAGGAAGATGACGTTCTTGCCCACCTCCTTCACGGCGATGTGGAAGTTGCGCACTCTCGGATATATGGTCTCGAGGTCGTTGAGCTCGTGGTAAT
>JBJFDE010000060.1:0-10444 GCA_051889855.1 Candidatus Cryptobacteroides sp.
ATCCCGTCACAGAAATATCTTCCGGAACATGCTTTCCATTTTCTTTCAATGTCTTGAATTCAGATTCAGTGATATGTGGAATCACACTTGCATCGTCATCCTTATCTGCCAGTACTCCGTCTTTCTCAAAGCAATAAATCAATTCCACATCTTCTCCAAGAGCAATGGCAACTGAAGAAGCAATCGTGTCTGCATTAGTGTTCAGAAGATTACCCTGACCGTCATGGTTGATTGCACACAAGACAGGAACAATTCCCTGGTCCAGAAGCGATTTGATGAACTTACCATTGACTCCATCAGGTTTGACATCGCCTACAAAACCATAATCAACCATCTGTCCGTCAACGTCAACCGGAGGCCTTTTCCTTGCACATATTGCATTTGCATCTGCTCCGCTCAGTCCTATTGCATTGCAACCCTCAGCCTGAAGCATTGCAGTGATATTCTTGTTGCACCATCCTGCATAGACCATTGTGACCACCTTCAGAGTCTGTTCGTCGGTGACGCGCCTGCCCTGGATCATGACAGGTGTCATGCCCATTGCCTTCTGCATCTGGCTTGCCATAACTCCTCCTCCATGAACCAACACCCTTTTTCCGTCCATGGAGGCGAAGTTGTGAATGAATTCTTTGAGCATCAGAGGGTTATCAACAACATTTCCTCCGATTTTAACGACACTTATCATAGACTCAAAAGTATCTCCTTCAATACAGTCTGAGCTGAAACCACTCTGTTAGCAGCCTCTGGGATTACAATAGACTGAGGACTTTCGATAACGTCATCACTGACAATCATATTGCGGCGTACAGGAAGGCAGTGCATGAAATAAGCATTGTCGGTGAGTGCCATCTTCTCCGCATCCACTGTCCATGCACGGTCAGTGCAGAGGACTTTGCCATAATTGTCACCGCTATATGCAGCCCAGTTCTTGGCATAGATGAAGTCAGCACCTTCAAAGGCTTTCTTCTGGTCATATTCTATGATTGCCTTTCCTGTGAAGGCAGGGTCGAGTTCATATCCGTGAGGATGAGTGATGACGAATTCATAATCAGTGAGATTCATGCCCTCTGCGAAAGAATTCGGAACTGCCTGCGGAAGCGCTTTCGGATGCGGAGCCCATGTCATTACTACCTTTGGCTTCTCTTTTTTCTTGTATTCTTCGATGGTGATCATGTCGGCAAAGGTCTGGAGCGGGTGTCTTGTTGCTGCCTCCATGCTGAATACAGGGCGCCCTGAATATTTGATGAACTGGTTCAGGATTACTTCTTCATAGTCATCTTTCTTGCTTTCAAATCGTGCGAATGACCTTACTCCGATAACATCACAATAGCATCCCATCACAGGAATCGCCTCAAGCAGATGCTCAGGCTTGTCACCATCCATTATGACTCCTCTTTCTGTCTCAAGCTTCCATGCGCCCTGGTTCACATCAAGAACGATAACGTTCATTCCAAGGTTCATTGCTGCCTTCTGAGTGCTCAGCCTTGTACGGAGGCTTGAGTTGAAAAATATCATCAGCAGAGTCTTGTTCCTGCCGAGTTCCTGGTCTGCGAAGGGATTCTCCTTCACATATCTTGCTTTCCTGAAAGCTTCGGAAAGGTCTCCGAGCTGGTTCACCGATGTAAAATGTTTCATATTTTTATCTATTTTTGCATCCCAAAATTATTAAAATGACTCAAAGAAATCAACAACGTACAGGACATTTATCCCTTATTGGCTGCAATGTTATATGGGGCGCGGCAGTGCCTGTGTCCAAGTTCATACTTATGTCAGGTATCATCACCTCGACAGTCCTTGCGGACATCCGCCTTATAGCAGGAACAATACTCTTCTGGATCGCATCATTATGCATCCCTTCAGAAAGGGCAGCGAAAGTGGAAAGGAAGGACTATCTGAAGCTCATTCTTGCCGCGTTTTTCTCTTCGGCCCTGCTGCAATTCCTCTATATGAAAGGAGTAAGCCTGACCTCATCCGTAGATGCAACTGTATGTACCACAACGCTTCCGATCTGGACTATGATCCTGTCTTCAATCTGGCTGCACGAAAAGGTAACCACCCGCAAGGCCGGAGGAATCCTCATTGGCCTGTCAGGAGCCTTGCTGCTGATTCTTTGGGGAAGCTCATTCATGACCGGTTCCTCGCACAATGTGACCGGAGCCGTCTTGTGTCTTCTGTCCCAAGTGTCCTATGGCATCTATCTGGTTTTCTTTCAGGATATCATCAAGAAATATTCTTCAATAACACTGATGAAGTGGAAACACCTTTTCGGTGCCATGATGCTCCTGCCTTTCTCTTTCAAAGAACTTGTGACAATAGATTGGGTGTCAATTGATTCAACCCTTTGGCTAGCCCTCGGTTTTGTAATGCTGTTCTCTACTTTCCTGAGTTATTTCCTCGTTCCTTTCGGTCAGAAATATCTTCGCCCTACTGTAGTGGCAATGTATAACTATCTTCAGCCTGTCACAGCAGCCGTGATTGCAGTGATAATGCATCAGGAGGGATTCAGTCTTGTCAAGACTGCTGCCGTTCTGCTGGTCTTCCTTGGAGTGTGGCTTGTCAGCACTCCTTCCATTTCGGAGAGAGTCAGAAAGCCTGCGAAGTAAGCTCTTTCCAGGCCTTTACAAAGGACTGTGCCGTTTCAAGAGAAATTGTCAGCGAAGGAAGGAGCCTGATGACCTTGGCTCCGGCTGCACCTGTGAAGAATTTCTTCTCGAAGAGCAGTTTGTCCCTAAGTCCGACATATTCATCCTTGAGTTCAAGACCTATCATCAGGCCTTTTCCTCGGTATTCCTTAATCGCTGCGTCGCCTGAAAATGCTTCCTTGAAATATTCGCCAATCTTTGCTGCGTTTTCTATAAGGTTTTCACTTTCAATGACATCCAATACTGCAAGTGCAGCGCTGCATGCAAGATGATTTCCTCCGAACGTTGTTCCCAGCATTCCGTATTCTGCTTTGATGGAAGGGCTTATCAGCACACCTCCGATCGGGAAGCCGTTGGCCATTCCCTTGGCGGTGGTGATGATGTCAGCGCGTACGCCGCTGTGCTGATGCG
Source organism: Candidatus Cryptobacteroides sp. (assembly GCA_051889855.1). Lineage (GTDB taxonomy): Bacteria > Bacteroidota > Bacteroidia > Bacteroidales > UBA932 > Cryptobacteroides. The sequence continues at coordinate 3,054 of JBJFDE010000060.1, forward strand.
CGAAGAACTTGCCGCTTCGTCCGTAACCGGACTGGATCTCATCGAGGATGAGCAGGCATCCGTATTTGTCGCAGAGTGCCCTGAGGCTATGGAAGAAGTCGTCAGTCGGTTCATAAATACCTGCAACTCCCTGTATTCCTTCAATGATTACCGCTGCAAAGCTGCCTTTTGAAAGTTTCTCTTCCACTGCTTCGATATCGTTAAGAGGGCAGAACTCAACATTCTGGGTGGCATTGAAAGGAGACTGGATCCTTGGGTTGTCAGTTGCTGCGACTGCACCGCTTGTCCTTCCATGGAAGGCTTTGTTGAAGGCGAGGATTTTCGGCTTCCCTGTGTGGAATGATGCCACTTTCATGGCATTTTCATTGGCTTCTGCTCCGCTGTTGCAGAGGAAGAGAGAATAGTCGTCATATCCGCTCACCTTGCCAAGGCGTTTTGCAAGTTCCTTCTGGAGGGAGTTCTGTACTGCGTTTGAATAGAAGCCCAGATTTCCCAACTGCTGGCTTACCTTCTGCACATAGTGCGGATGGCAATGGCCTATCGAGATTACGGCGTGGCCTCCGTAGAGGTCGGTGTATTCTACTCCGTTCTTGTCCCAAAGTTTTGTATCATAGCCTTTTACTGGCTCGATATCCCATAGTTTATATACTTCGAATAATTCCATTTCATTATATTATTTAGATGTCTCGGCTTCGCTCGACATGACAATCGGATGTCTCGGCTTCGCTCGACATGACAATCGGATGTCTCGGCTTCGCTCGACATGACAATCGGATGTTTCGGCTTCGCTCGACATGACATCTGGATGTCCGATGATTTGTCATTTCGACCGACCGAAGGGAGTGGAGAAATCTATTCCCCCCGAAAGGACAGAAGAAATCAAAAAGCCGAAGGCTTAAGGCGAAGCCCGCAATCTTCCGAGAACCCGAACATAAGATTCATATTCTGAACCGCCTGTCCCGCAGCACCTTTCACCAGATTGTCAATAGCCGAAGCAATATGCACATAACCCTGATGAATCTCCACATGCAGCAATCCCTTGTTGGTATTGACCACATCCTTCATCGAAATATCCCCGTCCTTGTGGAACACGAAAGGCGAAGCTACATAATAATCCTCATATAACTTCCGATAATCCTCCAGACTCATTCCATCGACAGCCCTGGTATAGACACTCGCGAAAATTCCACGGGCAAAATCACCACGCAGAGGCACGAAATTTACAACAGGTTCAACACCAGAACCGACCCTCGCAATATTCTGGCGGATTTCCCCCAAATGCTGATGAGTGAACAGTTTATATATGGAAATATTATCGTTTCTCCAACTGAAATGAGTGGTCTCCCCGGGCTTCTTTCCTGCGCCTGTCGAGCCTGTTATAGCAGTTACATGCACCTCGTCACGTATCAGACCCTCCTTGGCAAGAGGCAGGAGAGCGAGCTGGATGGCAGTTGCAAAACATCCCGGATTTGCAATGTCATGTGCATTGCGAATCTCCTCACGGGCACTCTCGCAAAGGCCATAGATGAATTTCCTGCCTGCGTAATCACCGTCAAGCCTGAAATCATTGCCAAGGTCAATAACTCTGCACTCAGATGGAACGTCGTGAGTATCAAGAAATTGTCTTGAGATTCCGTGGCCAAGGCAGAGGAAAAGAACATCGGGGTCATTGAGATCCTTGCCGAAGCAAAGGTCAGTCTCCCCGAACAAGTCCTTATGCACCTGACTGACCGGAGTGCCTTCTTCAGATGTCGTAGTTGCTGCCACAATATCCACATACGGATGGTTCAGGAGGATGCGCAACAGCTCTCCTCCTGTGTAACCTGTAGCACCGGCAATCGCAACCCTGAGTTTTCTGTCTGTCATATCCGGAACTATTTTTCGATGTCCTTGATTCCGTCTTCGCCGTTGACGCTGTAATAAATCTTCAATGGATTGGCAATCACCTTGGTGAATCCCACCACGTCACGTCCGGTGTAAGATTTGTTGATCTCGCCGTATGCTCCGAACTTCGAACTCATGAGGTCGTGGCAGCTTCTGCAACCAGTCACGAAGAAATGGTAAGGCATGAGAGTAACGTCAACTTCTCCGCTAACATATATTTCCATGCTGTCCATCATGGCTTCCATGTCCCTCATCACAGGATCGAGGTACATTGCCTCATGCATCTGCTGGCCATACCAGCCTGCAATCTGGTCTTTCCAGTAAATCTGACCCTTTGTAAGTGTATGTTTCTCAAGCAAATGATGAGATTTGACGAGGATAAGAGGAGCTGCAGCCTCGAAACCTACGCGTCCTTTGATGCCGATGATGGTGTCTCCGATGTGGATGTCCCTGCCGATGCCGAAAGGTGCAGCGATGTCGCGCAGTGCCTTGATCAGCTCGACCGGATCCATTTTCTCACCGTTCAGTGAGACAGGCTCTCCTTTTTCAAATCCGATTGTGACTTTTTCCGGAGTTGTCTTTGTCACCTTTGTAGGGTAGGCCTCCTCTGGAAGAACACCGTCCGATGAAAGGGTCTCGACACCTCCGATGCTGGTGCCCCAAAGTCCCTGATTGATGGAATATTTGGATTTTTCCCAAGTGAAATTGAAACCGTGGTCCTTGAGATAATCAATCTCATACTGACGTGTGAATCCGCAGTCACGTACAGGTGCTATAATCTCAACCTGTGGTGCAAGTGTCTCAAATACAATGTCAAAGCGTACCTGGTCGTTGCCAGCTCCGGTACTTCCGTGAGCTACGGCATCAGCTCCGAGAGCCTTTACGTGACCAAGTACCTCCAAAGCCTGGAACACCCTCTCGGAACTAACTGAGAGCGGATAGGTGGCATTCTTGAGTATATTTCCGAAAATCAGATACTTGAGACCTTTTTCGTAATATGTGTGTGATGCGTCGATATTCTTGTGTGATGCCGCTCCGAGTGTGAGGGCGCGCTGCTCGATTGCAGCTTCCTCTTCTGCTGAAAAACCTCCGGTGTTCACCATGACTGTGTGAACTTCATAACCTTTCTCCTTAAGGTAAGGGACACAGAACGAAGTGTCCAGACCGCCGCTGAAGGCGAGTACAACTTTCTTGCTCATATTATTCTTCTTTTTTATTGTTTTCTTTCTTCGTCGGGTTCAGAACTGTGATATGCTCTGCAGGGTCATAGAGAAGTCCGGTGCAAAGGCACATCTTGTAATTGTTGGCTTCAAGAATCTGGAAATTCCTGCATCCCTGGCATCCTTTCCAGAATTCGGGATCATCTGTCAGAGCTGAGAATGTAACAGGCCTGAATCCAAGTTCATAATTCATTGTCATGACAGCAGCTCCTGTTGTGATACTGAAAATCTTGGCATCAGGGAAGCGCTCCTGCGAAAGCTGGAAAATCCTCGTTTTAATCCTCATAGCCAGTCCTATACCCCTGAACTTATGCGCTACAATAAGTCCTGAGTTTGCAACGTACTTCTTTCCTCCCCATGATTCGATGTAGGAAAAACCTGCAAAAGAGCCATCTTCTGCGATAGCTATCACAGCTTTGCCGGCTTTCATTTTCTCAATGATGTACTCAGGTGTCCTGCGTGCAATACCAGTCCCTCTTTCACGTGCTGAAATCAAGATTTCCTCGCAGATCTCGTCTGCATAGACAGCGTGGCTTTCATCAGCCACCAAAACATCAATTTGCATAGCTTTACGACAACACACTTTTCGGGTGTGAGATAGATGAAATATTTAAGTTGATTTATATTGCGGAATGTCCCATTGAATGGGGTCGATAGGGATCCTAACGGCAAGACAAACCGAGATTGTCAATTGCAATTGGGAGGGAATTGCTTCGAGAGCCCCTCCTAGAGTCGGACGAATATGTTACCTATCTTTATCATATCACGGCAAAGATACATAAACTTTCGAATATTTTCTTAACTTTGAAGGAAAATTTTGCGAAAAACAATCTCAACAACAGTGGCAGCAAAGAAAAAATCAAGACCTGGCGGAGTGGATCCGGAATACCTGAAGAAACAAAAGGAATCGCTTGTGAGAAAACACCGTCAAGTTATCTATTTGAATGACAGCGAAATGGCTGCCATCAGGGCTTATTGTGATAAATTTCGTGTAAATACGAAAGCCGTCCTGTTCCGGGAAGCCATTATGGAAAAGGTCCTCTCAGAACTGGACGACAATCATCCTACTTTATTTTAATCAGAGGCTATCTGGCAGTCTGTCATGCCGGGCAAAGTCCGAAGGGCTTTGCCGAGGCATCTGCTATTTATCAACTTTCGGCAATTTAGAAAGGCTTGCCGCTATCTGCTCGTCAGTCGGAATGACATCAGTCATGGTCTTGTCATTGAACTGTTCATAAGCTTTCAGGTCGAAATATCCTGTGCCGGTAAGACCGAACAGGATGGTCTTCTCCTCTCCTGTTTCCTTGCACTTGAGCGCCTCGTCGATAGCTGCCCTGATTGCGTGGCTGCTTTCCGGAGCCGGAAGAGTTCCTTCAACCCTTGCGAAAAGCTGAGCTGCCTCGAATACCGCAGTCTGCTCGACTGAACGGGCCTCCATCAGGCCGTCATCATACAACTGCGAAAGGATGCTGCTCATTCCATGGTAACGCAGACCTCCAGCATGGTTGGCAGATGGAATGAACTGACTGCCAAGGGTGTACATCTTAGCCAACGGACAGATTGCACCTGTGTCGCAGAAATCATAGGCATATTTTCCTCTTGTGAAGCTTGGACATGAAGCAGGTTCCACAGCTATGATTCTATAGTCTGCCTCTCCGCGGAGCTTCTCACCCATGAACGGAGAAATGAGTCCTCCAAGGTTCGAACCGCCACCTGCGCATCCGATGATGATGTCCGGCTTGATTCCATATTTGTCAAGGGCAGCCTTTGCTTCAAGACCGATAATGGACTGATGCAGAAGCACCTGATTGAGAACTGAACCAAGGACATAACGATAGCCCGGTTGTGTCACGGCTGCTTCGACTGCTTCGGAAATTGCGCATCCAAGGCTTCCGGTTGTATCAGGATATTCAGCAAGAATCTTCTTTCCGACCTCAGTCTTGGTGCTTGGAGACGGAGTGACATTTGCTCCATAAGTACGCATTACTTCACGTCTGAAAGGCTTCTGCTCATAAGAGCATTTCACCATGAACACCTGGCAGTCAAGTCCGAAATATGAACAAGCCATGCTGAGTGCCGTTCCCCACTGACCGGCACCGGTCTCTGTGGTGACTCCTTTGAGTCCCTGTTTCTTTGCATAATATGCCTGAGCGATTGCAGAGTTGAGCTTATGGCTGCCGGAAGTGTTGTTTCCTTCGAATTTATAATAAATCTTGGCAGGAGTACCTAGAGCTTTCTCAAGGAAATATGCCCTTACCAGCGGAGCCGGACGATACATCTTATAGAAATCACGGATCTCATCCGGGATAGGGAAGTATGCAGTGTCGTTGTCAAGTTCCTGACGGCAGAGTTCTTCGCAGAATACTCCTTTGAGCTCGTCGAGGGTCATTGGTTCGAGAGTTCCGGGATTGAGCAGGGGAGCCGGTTTGTTTTTCATGTCCGCGCGGACGTTATACCATGCCTGAGGAATCTCACTTTCTTCGAGATAAATTTTGTAGGGGATTTTTGTTTCCATGTCAGTTGTTTTATTAAGTTAATTATTGATTAGGAATATATACGATATAAAAAAAGCCCTGTCGCAGTCGCGGCAGGGCCTTAAGTATTTTTCATATAAATAATACCACGGCTAAAGCCTCCTACGACTGCTGAAGTTGTAAGAGCGCCACCACCATGAAATATTACTTGAAAACATCATATCCTTTTATTTGTTTGCGAGTGCTAAGTTAGAAATTCTGTTTTTCTAATGCAAGAATTTTTCAATATTTTTTCAGAAAATCTGCAGAACCCACTAATCCCTGCTTCTTGCTATACCTATATAATAGAAGAGAGTTGCAAGGGAACCGATGGCTGCTATTACATAGGTGTAGGCTGCCCATTTGAGCGCATCGACAGCCATAGGTTTTGTCTCGCTGTCAGTGATGCCTGCACTTGAAAGCCACTGCACGGCTCTCTGGCTTGCGTTGATCTCCACAGGAAGTGTGATGATGCTGAAAAGTGTAGTCATCGCGAAAAGTGCTATTCCGAACCACAGAAGTCCGGGCATAGTATTCACGAGAATCACACCTGCCAGAAGCACCCATTGAACTATGTTGGAAGCAAATGACACGACCGGAACAAGGGCAGAACGCAATTTCAGCGGTCCGTATCCGACTGCATGCTGTACTGCATGACCGCATTCGTGCGCCGCTACTGCCGCAGCTGCCACGCTTCTGCTTGAATAAACACTTTCACTCAGATTTAGTGTCTTGTTGGTTGGATTGTAATTGTCCGTGAGCATTCCCTTGGTCGGGAGTACCTTGACATCATAGATTCCGTTTTCATGCAGCATTTTCATTGCCACTTCGGCTCCTGTCATCCCGCATGGGAGCCCTACTTTAGAATACTTTGCAAATCTGACCTGGAGCATCTGCTGAACGAAAAAACTCAGCACCATCACCAGAATCATAATAACCCAAATGTTCATATTATCCTTGAAATTTAATAATTTATCGTTTTATTTTTTGAATCGGACGCAAATATAATCAAAATCCATGCAAATCCACCAACAGTCACAATTTGTCATGACATATTGACAAAAGATGTATTCCTTACTATTACAAGACTCATTTTGAAAGTGATTATTATTTATGTATTTTTGCGGGCGTTTTTTGAGAAAAGGAGAAATGGACAGAAAAGATGATTTTTCACGCCTTGAAATCAGTCTGAAAAGCTGCAAGGATAACTATACATATTTCAGGTCAAAACTCAGACCTGAGGCAAAGCTGCTTGTGCTTGTAAAAGCCAATGCATACGGCCACGGAGCCATTGAGTTTGCATCGCTTATGGAAGACTGTGGTGCAGACTACCTTGCCGTTGCCTATCCTGTTGAAGGAATGGAACTCCGCAAGGGAGGCATAAAATTGCCGATTCTTGTCCTGACAGCAGGTACTGACTTCTTCAATGAAATCATCGACAATGCCCTTGAACCGGGCATCCCCAATCTCTACACTCTCAAAGCATTCTGTGAATGTCTGAAAGAAAGAGGAATGGAAAACTATCCCATTCACATCAAACTCGACACCGGAATGCATCGCCTCGGTTTTATGACAGACCAGCTGAAAGAGCTCCTGGACTTCCTTGAGGACTGTCCGTGGGTGAAGGTAAAATCCATCTATTCCCACCTTGCTGCTGCCGAGGATCCTTCTTCGGATGATTTCTCACTCGGACAAATCGACATGTTCAGGAAGAACGCTGACCATATCTCACAGACAATCGGTTACAGACCGCTTTTCCATATCCTAAACTCCG
>JBJFDE010000061.1:0-10309 GCA_051889855.1 Candidatus Cryptobacteroides sp.
TGGAGTTTCGACCTTCGTGGGCTTCGACACCATCCTTTCTACTTCGACCGACCAGTAATCAGGGATATTTCAGGGAAGAAATTCAAAGCGGCATTCAGGGAAATAACTGATTCCCTGAGCGTTATATGGAAAGCCGAAGCTGATGCCAGGGCACCTTACACTCCCTTCAGACAAATGGTCGGGGAACCGCGTATATATATGGATTATTCCAATCCTATTGTCACGGAAGGGGCTGTCTATGCTTTCCGTACGGGCTTCGAGCATGCACCGGCACTCGTGAAAGTGGACAGCGCGGGCAAGGAAAAATTCATAATGCACATATCGCCGAATACAAGCAATATAGCTTTCAACCCACAGGATGGGAGACTTTGGTGGAGCGAGAGTACAACCGGCTACAGATGGTCCCTCAAATCACGCAGCATCCTCCACAGTTACGACATCAACACAGGGAAGAAACAGCATTTACGCACCAACCTTCTGCTCCATAATCCGGTTCCGTCCCCGGACGGAAAATCATTGGCGACGGCGCAATATTCCCCTGAAGGAAAAACAGGTATCACCATAATAGATTCAGATACAGGAAGATGGAAAGAAGGACACGGTGCTCCGGATTCTCTTCAGATAGTGCAGATGGTCTGGAAGGAGGAAAAGGTTATCTATGCGACTGCCATTTCGGAGCAGGGATACGGCATCTATAGTCTTGACCTTGGTGATGGCTCCTGGAATAATGTTCTCGGGCCACAGCCTGTGATGGTCGATGATTTCAGCAGCGAAGGAGCATATCTTACCTTTGCAAGTGATATCGACGGCAGAAACGAACTGTATCAGTTCAATCCTCACACTGGAGAAATGTTCAGAAAGACTTCATCACGATACGGTGCCACTGATTTCAAGTATTCTCCAAATGGTGATTCACTGGTGTATGCCTACCCTACCCTGAAAGGTAAGTTACTGGTTACCAGTCCGTCAGATTCCTTGAAAAATGATACCTGCACCTTTGGTCAGAATCACAGATACCATCTGGCAGAGCAGCTCACCCTGCAGGAAAGGAAATATGCTGAAAACAAGGGTGAAGAGTACATAACTTCTTCAGATTCAGTTAATTTCTCAAAACCAAAGAAATACAATAAGCTTCTCCATGCTTTCAACATCCATTCATGGGCTCCTTTCTATGTAAGCGTGGACAATATCATGAATATGTCTTTTGACAGAATTTATGAGGCAGCATCCCTTGGTGTTGTGGGCATCATGCAGAACCGTATGGCCACCGCCGTCGGAGAATTCGGATATTCAGCTCACAAGGACCCTTATGACCGTTCCAAGTGGAGACATTCAGCCCATGCTAAATTCACATATTCAGGATGGCTTCCGGTGCTGGAAGGCTCCATTGATTTCAATGACAGGGCGGCGAGGCTGTATTCGCTCTATGCCTGGACCAAAGGCAATTCTGCAAGCATATCAATGGGTTCGGATGCAATTCCGATTCCTTCCCTTCAAGGCAAGATTTCCGTTTATCTGCCATTGAAATTCAATTCCGGAGGATGGTACAGAGGCTTTATTCCAAGACTCACCTACAGGATAAGCAATGATTGTTTCGACCGAAGCATACTTGTCAGAAGCCATGACGTGATTCAGGGAGGAACACCTGTTGTGAGGGTCATACGGGACAAAAGGCTGAGCACCATGCAGAGTCTGATGGCTTCGGCAAGGTTCTACGGCTCTGTCGGTATTCCGAGTTCGGCTGTCTATCCCCGCTGGGGCGGAGGTATGGAACTGGGAGTTTACAAATCCTTCACTTATGGAAAATATGTGTCTCCTATGGCCTATGCCTATGCTTATGGTTATTTCCCCGGTTTCACCAGGACTCAGGGACTCAAGCTTACGGGAACTTATCAGCAGAAGGTCGGAAATTCTTCATATTTCGGCCAGGCTATAGTAAGCACCATGCCAAGGGGCTTTGCAGATGCATCTGTTTTGCCTTCATGGGCAGCCACATACAGCAAGGCCGCTTTCAAAATTTCGGCTGATTATGCCATTCCTGTCTATATCGGGGAGCTGCCGATATTTGATTCATTCATTTATGTCAAGAGGCTGGTACTCACCCCTCATTTTGACTGCTCATTCTTCAAAGGAGTGTCCCTATACTCTGCCGGACTATCTGCAGCGTTTGACCTGCAGACCTTGTGTTTTATTGAATGGCCTTGCTCGGTCGGTGTCACCGCTTCATTCAACGGCAGCCTCAACGGAAGATTCAACGAACTTAAGACAAGTATAGATAACAATATGGGCAGATTCCACATCGGCCCGGTATTCAATGTATCATTTTAGAACATCACAATATGTCAATAATCAAGGAAGCATCGGCCCCATGCAGCAAATGCGGGGAGAAGCAGATAATCAAGATTTACAGAAGCATCAATACGGCGGAGAATCCGGAGCTCAAGGAAAAGGTCAGGAACGGTTCTCTCTTTCTTTGGGAATGTCCTCACTGCGGTCAGGTAAATCTGGCAAAATATGAAACTCTTTACCACGACCCACAGACCAAACTCATGGTCTGGCTGCTTCCTGAAGGGGATATTTCAGAGACTCAGATGAAGGCTATCACCATGCATACCAAGGCAATGGGTGGCTACACCCTGCGCCGTGTCACCGATATGGGTTCCCTCATGGAGAAGGTGCTCATCCATGATGCCGGACTGGATGACATCGTGCTGGAGATGTGCAAATATGTCACCAAGATGGAGATGATAGGAAAGATAACAGGCCGCGAGGACCAGGAAGAGCTGATGAAGGCCAAATTCAATTTCTACCGTTGTGAAGGAGAGGGCGATGAAAGGCTCATTACCCTTATGTTCCCTCAGAAAGGCACCATGGCCGGAGTCAATATCGGATGGAATGTTTATCAGGACTGCGAAGGCATCCTTTCGCGCAATCCTCACATAAAACCCGGAGACGGCTTCGTCACTGTTGACAGCAACTGGCTCGCCTCCAGGCTTGCATGAAAAAAGGGTTCGTCCATCACTGGAGGAACCCTTTACCCCAATCATATTAACCGTTTTTCATTTATTACTATCAGGGGCTATTTTAACTTTCCTTTGAGCACTATGTCTCCCCATGTGAAGATGATGGTCTTTTCATCTTTGCGCTCAACCTTGACAATCTCACCTGCTCCGATGTACTGCTGGGTGCCTGAAGCGTCAACGGCAAACGATCCGCCACCTATTCCCCATGCAGGGAATGACCAACCGTTGCAAAGTACATTTGTGAGGTTGTCCCTTGTAGCATATTCTGTAGAGACATAATCACCTGTCTCAACCTTTCCGCCAGGAGCAGTGGTAATCTCGAAATATCCGAGTACGTCTTCACCATTCTTCACAGAGAAGGCATGTACCTCAACTGAAGATCCGTCTGGAACGGAAACATCCTCGGTTACTTCATAGAAGACTTCCACTTCAGGCATCTTCTCATAAGGATATTCAAGTTCAACCTTCGCGCTGACCTTTACAAAGGTTTCATTCTCAAGTTTCAGCTGTCCGAAGAAATAGTAGTATTTACCGTCTGAAGAGGCGCAAAGGTCACCATCCACCACGGAAGATTTGTCTGAACTGCCACCTACACGAACATAAGATGTCTGGTCTGAAATGTAACAACCGTTTCTCGGAGCATCAGATGTAGTTGCAGTGTATGTGGCTGTTTCCATATAGTATTTGTTTCCGAGGATGGTGAGGCTCAATACTGAACCTGAGCCTGAATATTTTCCTTCAGAACCGCTTACTCCTTCAGTACCAAGCTCCAGGGTGAACACTCGTGTCGTTTCTACCCATTCAGCTTTGGAAGACAGGATTTTTGTCAAGGTCACCTCCTCAGCCTGAACTGCTTCAGGCTTTGGATAGACGATTTCCTTTGAGCAGGAGCCGAGCACAAGCGCGGCAGCTGCCATGAAGATATGTTTCAGTTTCATAATACAGATTCTTTTATCAGTTTACCACTTATTGTACTCAACAGGAGCGGAGCCGTCTAACTTGAGGCAATAGGTTGGTGAGAAATTATACCTGCTGGCAGTGTTCACACCAGGACCTACAGCGCATACTGCAAGTCTTACATAGTGCTCTCTTTCATATTTGAACTCTGTGGAATTGACTGCATCCGAAGGGTCGATTGAAAGTGTGACGGTTGCTTTTCCTTTTTCGTCAAATGCAACGTTCTTTGCAACTGCACCCGGGTCGTTCTTGCAGCCGTTCAAACCGCTGCCCACGAAGTTGTCTGTGTAGCAGCACAGTCTGATTTCACTGATCTTGTTGGTTTTCAATGGGTCTGTGACTTCCACAGTACATGTTGCCTCAATCTTCTTGGTTGTGGTGTTGTAAGAAATCTTGTGGTCAGTAACCCTTGCATAAGGGAGAACTGAGAAGTTGACTTCATTCTCTCCCCTTTTGAGTTTGAACTCGGAGATTGCCGGATAATAATTGGCATCGTATGTCTCCATTCTGTAATCTCCCGCAAATGTAAGATTGTTACGGTATGTTCCATTGTTCTTTACATACCATATCTGCTGAGCCTTGCCGTCCCATCCAAGCTCTGTGACTTTCATGAAACCCGTGGTCACATTCTGCCCATAGACGCTGGACTGACCATAGATTTCGGAAAGCACGGGAGCACCTGTCTGGGAATCTATGATAGTGCCATAAACGCTGGCGTTGTAACCCTCCTGATTGTCCAGTTTGAACCAGTCGCAAGAGGTGACGCACATTGCAGCAAGTGCTGCAGCTAGTATATATTTAATGCTTTTCATTGTTCTTTTACTTAATGTTTTAGAGAAGCTGTGACGGATTAGGAACCAGTCTGTTCTTTATGTAATTGGAGATAGGTCCGTAATAGTTTTCTGCCTGAACAGAATATGCAATAGGCTGCTTGTCCGTATCATCGGCAAACATGTTTGCGCGAATGAATACATACTGTGGAGCACCCCAGCGTACATCAACTACAGGAATGAGGGCATGCCTTCTTGCCTGATACTCCTGAACTTCTGTTCCCTGACGGTAGAACTCGCGGCGACGGTGCATTGTCATGGCACGATCTTCCTCGAACATGAGTTCCAATCTGCGCTCTTTGAGTACATTGTCAAGATTCGCCTCCACCTGGTCATGGAAGAATGCCCTTCTGCGGATTGCATTGAGATATTCTTGGGACTTGCCGGCATTTGTTCCGTCTCTTTCAACTATTGCCTCAATGTAGTTGAGAAGAATCTCAGTGAAACGGATGTCATACCATGGAACCAATGAATACTGCTCAGCTGCGTTAGGATTCAGGAACTTGCGGATACCGAATCCGGTTGTGTACCAGCTTCCGTCGTTGGAACGTCCGCGGCCATGGAAGCCGGAGAAGTCGTCCGGAGATTCTGCACCATACATGTATGCTTTGACTTCCTGTCCATCAGCATTTGTATAAGTGATGTAATCTTTTTCAGAACCACAGATCTGAAGTCCCTTCACATTGTCCCAAAGACCACCCTGAATGGTTATCTTGACTCCTCTGAAAGTACATCCAGGATAGATTACCCATGCCTGGAAACGTGCATCTTTCTTTGCAAAAGGATCCTTGGCTTCAGGATAGCCCTGATACCACTGTGTTGAAGCTGTCTTGTTGTCAGAATATACCTGAGGAAGCCAGTTTTTCTCATCACCCCACAACAGAGTCTTGACAGTTCCGTCAACGGCGTTGAATGACTCATCATAGTTGCAGAAAAGGTCTGCAACGTCTGAGTTGACTGAGTAGCAACCCCATTTCCATACTCCGAGTCCGCCTGAAAATTTGGCCTGCATAGGAGAGTTCTTCCAGTCAAAGCCATTTGTATCTCCCTGAACTCCTCCGTCATAGCCTTTTCCGAAAATCCACTCGCATGCCTGACGTGCCTGGAAGAGATTGGTTAGGTTCTTCACTGCCTCGTCAAGGCTCTGAGGTTCCGGCTGATAAAGAGAGAACTTGCCACTGTTGATGATTGTCTCGCAAGCTTCGATACATTTTGTATAATATGCTTTTGCATAGGATTCTTCCATATATGTAAGTCCCTTGGTCACAGGCTCACATGAAGGAATTTCAGCTTTTTTCCAATAGCGGCTTACGGAAGCAGCATAAAGGGCAACGCGTGACTGAAGTCCGAGAGCAGCCCATTTGTCAGCTCTGTACACCCCGTCTGACCTTGTTTCAGGAAGAAGGGCGATTGCATTGTCAAGCTCACTGAGAACGAAATCCCAAGTCTCCTTTTCAGTACTTCTCGGAATATAGAGTCCTTCGTTCTTGTCACCGTCATACTTATCATCGAGAGGTTCAGTCACGATAGGTACGCCACCATATCTCTTGACCATTCCGAAGTAGTAATATGCCCTTACAAAGATAGCCTCACCGAGATAAGTGTTGTAAACTGACTCGGAGATTGTGCCCTGTTCCTTGCTCGTTTCAAGTATCTTGATGAGATTGTTCACGTCTCTCATCGTAGTATAGTCCCAGAAGGATGTACCTCCCACTGATATTGCGCTTCCCTGGGTATCGGTGGCATTGTCCGTGTTTTTCTCACCCTCGGAAAATGCTCCCATTGGAATTTTGTTGTAGAGAGCAGCCATCATTCGGGAAAGACCTGCCTCCGACTCAGCAAGATACTCTCCTGAGATTTTGCTGAGGTCTCCCTCGAGGTTGTCGAACAGACTGTCACAAGATACTGCACCAAGTGACATTGTTCCGATTGCCAAATATAATAGTACCTTTTTCATTTATTTCGAGTATTAGAAGTTCAAATTAAGACCGAAGCTGAATGACCTCATGAGCGGATAACCACCGACACCAAGGTATGAGTTCTCATTTCTTTCAGGATCGTAAGGTCTGAGAAGCTTGTTGCATATAGTGAAGAGGTTTGTTCCGTTGGCATAGATACGGATAGACTTGATCTTTATAGCATTTGTCCATCTTGAAGGAAGTGTCCAGCCAATCTCGGCACTCTTCAAGCGGAGGAATGAACCGTTGATGTAGTTGTAAGGCTGGTTGGCACGGTAAGGATAGTTTGAACCTGTAACCCAACTTCCGTCATAAGCGGAAGTTGCCTTTGCAATTGCAGGGAAGTATCCCGGAACCCACTTTGCATTAGGATCGAAAGGATCTGTATAGCCTTCTGCAAGAGTGTAATGGTCTTCGTAGGTCTTGTAGAATGTTGAGAAGAATCCATAACCGAAACCACCGGAAAGTGAAACTGCCTTGTGTACAAGGGTTGCACCTGAGAAGTTCAGGTTGAAGTCGAATCCTTTGTACCTGCCTGAGAATGTCAGACCGAACTGCAGAGGAGCATTTCCTTCACCCCATGTATTATAGTAGTCCGATGAATTGATGATACCGTCACCGTTGCGGTCTTCAATCCTGTACATTCCCGGAAGCACGTCAGACATACCCTTTCCTGTATCATAGAGGACATTGTGGGCGTTGATGTCTGAAAGGTTCTCGAACTGTCCTCCTTCTGCCCAATGGAAAGTTGTGGCGCTGAGGGCGTTGCTCCATCTTCCTGTCGAATTGCTTTTGTAGAAATTGTATGCAGACGAATAGATGGCTGTCTTGTCAGACTCCTTGTAAGTCATTCGGTAACGTGAGAAAGTCATTGTTCCTGAAATCCTGTACCAGAACTCTCCTGCATTGTTCTGATGCGAGAGCTGGAGGTCGATACCCACGTTCTGTGACTTGTTCAGGTTTTGCTGAGGAAGTGAGAGTCCGTAGAAATCAGGAACCGAGGTTGATGCTGTTGAGGCGATGCCGGAAGTGTTCCTCCAGAACCAGTCGATGGAACCTCCGAATTTGCCTCTCCACATATCCCAATCCACACCGATGTCCATAGTGCGGACATCTGTCCATGAAAGAAGGGTCTCTGCTACGGCATGGCTGGTATATCCGTTGAGTGTCTGTCCGTCCTGGAAGATATATGAACCATCCTTCGAGTAACCAAGCTGCCATGCATAAGCTGATCCCTGTGAAGCACCTGTCTTACCGTCAGACCATCTTATCTTGAGGTTGTTGAACCAAGGCATGGCATTCTTGAACCATTTCTCCTCTGAAATACGGTAACCAAGTGAATAGGCAGGGAAGAAGCCCCAGCGACGTCCCGGAGAATAGATATATGTACCGTCATAACGTCCGGTTACATCTATCAGATACTTGCCCTTGTAGTCATAGCTCAGACGCATGATATAACCAGCTGTGGCAGAGTCGCTGCGTGAACCGCTGTTGGTCTGGGTTGACTCATCACCCTGATTGATGATATCGTGAGTATAGAAATCTCCGTATTCACGTGAAAGGGAAGAAGTGTTGGATTTATTGTATGTGAGCTCGGCTGCGAGGGTTGCACCTACATTGTGACTGCCGAAACGTCTGTTGAAATTGGCCTGGAGACGACCATAGAGTTTCTGTCTTGTATTCCACTGCTCGGAATATTTGTTCACGTCACTGTTGTCCACCGAGTGCTCGTCAGTCCAGTAATTGTAAAGAGGGAAAGATTTTGTAAGCTCGTCTGTACGGTAGCTGTTGTAGTCATAGGCACCGTTGGCTGACACTACCAGACCTTTGAGCCATTTAGGTTCATATTTGAACTCAAGGTTGTTGCGGAAGGTCATGATATAGTTGTCCTGATATCCTGCGACATCCCTGTCAAGAAGGGCGTAAGGGTTACGATTCTCAGCTGTAGGAATTGCAGAATAGTGTCCCGGATTGCCATATACTGTTGGAGCGATGGTCCTGTCCGCAAGAGCTGCATAGTAGAAGATATTCTGGTTGGCGTTACCGTTGATACCATTGTTCTTTGAATACATCATCGCACTCTGGAACATTACAGAGAACTCACTGGTGATTTTCGAGGTGACATTACCCACGAAATTCAGCCTGCGGTTGCTCATGCTGTTGGTCTTGAAGATGGAATTGTCTTCAGTGTAGTTGCCGCTCAGATAATACTGGGTCTGCTGATTACCTCCTCTTACTGAAAGATTATGTGTCATGTTGAAAGTACACTTCTTCATCAGGACATCATACCAGTCGGTGTCAACATAGCCCGGATCGCCATTGATGTAGTGCTGGATATACTCATCAGTATATTTCGGAGCCATGCGTGAGTTCACCAGCATTTCATTCTCCTTCCTCATGTAGGTGACGATATCAACAGATTCAGGGAATGCGGTAGGTACTCCGAATGAGAAGTTGTTGGAATAGTTTACAGAAGGTTTTCCAATCTGTCCCTTCTTTGTTGTAACGAGGATCACACCATTCTGTGCGCCGAGTCCATAGATGGCAGCGGAAGCATCCTTGAGCACGGAGATGCTCTCGATATCCTCAGGGTTGAGCTGTGCAAGAGCTGCTGCTCCGTTTTCATTCATCCAGTAACCCATCGATCCTTCCCTTGCCTGCTCAGTACGGGCAACACCATCGATGATGACCAGAGGCTGGCCATATCCGCGGAGACTGAGGTCACTGTCGAACGAACCAGGACGACCACCCTGCTGACGAATCTGAAGTCCCGGAACCTTACCCTGGAGAGAAGCAACCAGGTCACTCTGCTTTGTTGAAACGATGTCTTCACTCTTGATGTTGGAAATAGCGGCTGTAAGGGAAGCTTTTTTCTGTGTGCCGTATCCGACGACAACAGTCTCTTCGAGTTGCTCGCTGTCCACTTCCAAAGTAACATTGATCTTGGCTTTGGTTCCTACTGATACCTCGACGGTCCTGTAACCTATGTAAGAAATAACGAGGACATCAGTATCCTTGAGTGAACTGAATTGGGTGATACCGTCAATATCTGTCATCTGACCGACGGTTGTACCCTTGATCACGACATTGGCCCCCGGAATAGGGCCCATGTCATCCTTTACCGTCACAGTCACATTCTGCTGCGCGAATGCCGACGTCACGTAAAGAATAGCCATTAGGCAAACGGTTAGTAACTTTTTCATTAGTTTGGTTATTTAGTTGATGTTACGGTACCGCAAAATTATTTTATATGATGTTAAAGGATGATGCATAAGGAATTAAGGATTATTCCGGATGTTCAATAGTTCAACAGAACAGACAAGCACCCCTCGAAATCTTGGCTTAATCTTCAGTTGAGGGTATATTTGCATACAATATGAACAAGTGAACATGAACATTCTATTATTCATTATTTCCCTGCTCCCAATGAGCAGCAACAGCCTTTCAACATACCTCATAGACAGATATACATTGTCAAATCAGGCAGTCAACGACATGGTGGAAGATGAAGACGGCTATATATGGATAGGAACAAGAAGGG
>JBJFDE010000062.1:0-2790 GCA_051889855.1 Candidatus Cryptobacteroides sp.
TCAGGAAAATTTTCAAGAAATATACAGGCTTTGCTCCTTTGCAGTACATTCAGGAGGTGAAAATCAATCTGGCCAAGGAGATGCTGACACACACCAATAAAACCATCAAGGAGATAGCCCTGGAGCTTGGTTTTGAGAATAATGATTACTTTTTCACCGTTTTCCGTCGTACCGCAGGTGTCACTCCGGTGAATTACAGGAAAATCACTCAGGGAGGAATCTTCAGTGAGGATATTAAATAATAAAGAGGCTGACTTTTGGGGTCAGCCTCTCTTTCGATTGAATCCTAAGCAGATTATCTGCTCTGGTAGAAATTGTCAAGTGTCCTGTAGGCGTTCTCCTTGGCAGGATCTGCAACCTCAGCACTTACAACATCGATCTGCATTACCGGAGCAGCATCGAGTTTGCCGTTGATAGGTGTCCAGGTTGGAAGACCTTCTCCATTAGGATTGCCCCTCTTGCAGAAATTGGCATAGAATGAAAGGAACACTTTTGAGATAGCGTAGTCCTCAGGCTGCCATTCGTAGTACTCGTTTGTAGAGAGGTTGCCCATTGCATATTCGATATCTGCAGAGTGGACAGCGCCGCTGATCTGGAATTTAGGACGTCCTTTCTTTTCAGCTGCTTTTTCTTCTTCACTCTTTTCGCGTACACCACCTGCAAGAGCAGCAACTTTGTCTCCCATCTTTGCTGAAACCTGAGGACGTGGATGATTGTATTTGTAACGGTAAACAGGCTGGCCTGACGTCTTTGCATGATAGTCACAGACTTTCCATGTGCAGAAACCTGTGAAAAGATCGGATGCCAGGTCGATTCCTTTCTGGCTTACCACATCGAGGTCTGATACTATACCGTAAGCCTGGAAGATTTCGTCAACCTTGTCTCCGAATGTTGCAGTCATAGCCTTCTTGTAATTCTCCAGAGTAGGAGCCTGGCCTGCAAGAGCCTGGAAAGGAGTGCCCTCAAGTGAATTCCATCCGGCAAGCAGAGGTACTTTTGCCTGCTCACCTTTGGCGAACACAGCATCTGGAGTCTCTGTCATGAAATATCCGTCAAGGACGGCGTTTGACATTCCGGTCGGAGGAAGCATTGCCTGAAGCTGGTCGGCATCAATTGCCCTTGCATCAGCTATGCTCATAATGCCCTTGCTTTCAAGGCGTGCTTTTCCTGCTGCTTCAGCAGCTGCCTGAGTATCAGCTGTATAAGGAAGGACTTCAGCTCCGGATGAAAGCATGGCACCTGCAATCTTGTCTTTTGACAGAGGTGATACCATGAGTACGCTCACCGAGAATGAACCGGCAGACTCGCCGACGATAGTGATTCTTTCAGGGTCACCTCCGAATGCGGAAATGTTCTCCTTGACCCAGTTGATTGCTGCCACCTGGTCGAGGAATCCGTAGTTGCCGCTTCCTCCGTATGGTGATTCAGCTGTGAGCTCGGGATGTGAGAAAAATCCGAAAATGCCTTCACGGTAGTTTGCTGTCACACCGATGACACCTTCTCTAGCAATTGCAGCTCCGTCATATCGCGGCTCGGAACCGGAACCTGCCATAAGGCCGCCACCATTGAAATAGATGAGTACAGGAAGTCCGTCTTTGACAGAATTAGCTGCTGTCCATACATTAAGATAGAGACAGTCTTCGCTGCGTCCCGGACCGCGGAATGCCATGTCTCCGAACAAATTCGGCTGCATCGGGTCGTTACCGAATTCTTTTGCAGGGCGGACGCCAATCCACTTTTCAGGCTCTTGAGGTGCCTGCCAGCGAAGTTTTCCTACAGGTGCTTTTGCAAATGGAATTCCGAGGAATGTCTTGACTCCGTTCTGGTCGAATCCTTCCAATACGCCCTGTTTTGTTTCGACCTGAAGACCAACTGTCTTGTCTGAACATGAAATTATGGCAAGGGCCGCCATAATTGAAAAGATAATTTTTCTCATAGAAATATTGTTTAGTGTTACTGTTATTGACTTCCGTATCACTCTCTGGGCCGATGGATGATGTATGTCACAGTTCCCCATATGCTGAATTCATCGTCCGGGGTAATCCTGATCCGCGGATAATCCGGGTTGGCAGGTACAAGCCATCCCTGCCCGTCTTCCTTAACGAAACGCTTGAGTGTGTATTCCCCGTTGAGTTCACACATTGCCACATCCCGTGGGGAGGGGTTGCGGTTGCTTTTGTCCACAATGACAATATCCCCGTTTAATACACCGGCATCTTTCATTGAGTCTCCGCTGACTCTTATTAGGTATGATGCTTCAGGGTGAGGGCACAACATGGAGATTATGTCAATATCCTGGGACCTCTCGTCATTGTCCAGAGGAACCGGGAAACCAGCCACCACCCGTATGTCAAAGTAGGGAAGAGTAAGGGGCTTCTTGAACAAAGCTCCGCTTAGAGTATTCCTGATGAATTCCGTACGGTTCTCCATTCGGTCGAGTTCATCTGCCAGCCTCCCGGGGGCACGGAACGATATCATCCGGCTGTCTCCTTTCGGACGTCCCGCCCCGGCTCGGGCTCCACCTCTCTTTTTTTCTTTCTGCTCCATTTTCTTCTGTTTCGCAGGACAAATATATGAATAATTTTGATAAATGTAATACGTAAAACAAAAATTTATTATGCCGGGACACCAATGTCGCATTTGTGTGCAACTTCCCATACAGGAAGAGTCATAAGGCAGGAGGAGTTCTTTTGCCTTGGATATTCGGATGTCGAGGATGAGGCCGTTGCTACTGCCTGCTGCGATTCAACATATATATGGTTGCAAATAGTTCCATCGAATACAAATATT
>JBJFDE010000063.1:0-2758 GCA_051889855.1 Candidatus Cryptobacteroides sp.
TAAATATTAGCGGCAGTTATCAAGTTACTGGCTTGTTTGTTTTCGAAAACAACGATGTCAATACAAAAGTTCCCTATAGAGAAGCCCGCAAAGAAAAAGTATTCTTTCATGAATTGACTCATATCGTCATTGATGAATCACTTTGGAATGAGAAATTTTTGTCAGTTAGTTTCAAGAAAATGTTCCCACAACTTATGCACAAGGATGATTGTCGAAGAGAGGTATTATGGTTTGTTTATATGAATTATGTTTCAACCGTTGTTACCAAAGAAGCAAAACAGGATAATTTCTATTCCTATCAAAATGAGTCCGACTGTTTTGCTAATAAGATAATAGAAGGGTATCAGATGAGAAAAGAGAAAGAACGGGAATTATTTGCGCTCAAGTAGGGCGCATTATTTGTAATTTGGTGTAAACATGTATATCCTTCCCAAAAAAATTGTTTATTCGCAATTCATACCTATAATCTGTAAAGGGCGGCTGAAGTCATGAAAGCCGGCTTCTATAAGTTGTCCTTTGCTTGGCAGCATCCTCGCTGTCGGCAATACCGATTCTCTTGGCAGCCTGGAGAGATTTCCGGTATAGATATTTGTCAAGACGGCGGGCCTGGGAACGTGTGAAAACATTGTTCCCGGCCTTTTCGTAATCAAGAATATGGGCTGACAGATCATCCATACGCTGCATCAGCTTATCCTGCTGCTCTTCTGACAATACTTCTCCGGATGTAACTAACCTTGAATAAATTATGTCGTAATACCGTTTGGCAATGCGCTTGAATTCAGCGTCAATCTTGTCTTTTCGCACCCTGATTTCCCCGGTACGGCGCATCTCGTAGCCTACAAACGCTACCCAGTCGGATGCACTCCCCTCACCGGACCCCCATAGATATACATTCTTGGATTTGCAATGCCAGAAACCTGATTTAGTCCTGGCACCGGACTTGAATTCAGATACATCTTTGCGCGGATGAGGAATCAACTTGTAATTGAGAAGCTGCCAGTAGTATGTGTCCAGATAATCAACGCATTTGTCCTTATCCGTATGCATCAGCAATATGTCATCACAATAGCGGATGAAAAGCCGCCCAGGGTCATCAGGAGAGACAATCGGCTTGTCCACCATACGCATCACGACATTGACAATAATGCCGGAAAGCGCCCCACCCTGTGGGATACCTAACTTCCCTGCATCTCTCACCTCCCTGAATTCATCTTCAGTGTAACATCCGGAAGACACAAAAGCCTCCTCCTTTACCCACTTGAAACGGCATACAGGGTCCGGACATTTGTCATTCTTCCTGCGCCTTATCTCGCTCTTCCAGAATTCATTGTCCCCATTCTTGCCCAAGACGTGTTCAGGATAGTTGAAAGAGGACAGATATGAACGGAGGACATTGCGGAGAACATTGAAATCCGCGTCACTTGCCCCGTCATTGCGTTTTGCTTCCTCGAACAAATCTTCAAACGCATCCAGAATTACATCATGATTGAAGATATCATAGAATTTCTGGATATCACATTCCCCGACATAGATGTTTTGAAAGCCATTCCGTTCCCTGTATTGAGAAACCAAGTCAATGGCATCCAGGAACTTGGGAACAATGTATTCCTTGGCACCGGCGCGTCTCGGAGCACGCATGAACAGCATGTATTCATGAAAGTACCTGTCAAACTTGGCCAGGATATACTGGTATGCCAGGGCAAGTATAATTTTGGTCTTCAAATCGGAGTACTTGCAAATCGGGCGATATATGAAGTCACCGGTCTCCACATCCCGTTCCTTGAATTTTGCAAGAATGCGAGGCGTTTCAATTTTCAGGATGCCATTGCCAGACAGGCTCTCCTGGATTTCACGAATGAAGTCATTGATATTGACAACCCAGGATTCATCTGGCATCTTGTGCCGATATTTGAGAATGGAACGATATATGCGGGCCGTCGCACGTTTCTTTCTGCAAGTCCAGCGTGCAAGACCGTGATCGCATCTTTGCGGCAACTTGCCACGTCCCGGATTATTCCAGAGCCTATGGGGCGGCGTCATCGCCTTGATTTGAGCATACAACACATCAGAAACGAACGGATTGGGACTTCCACCGTTCTTGGCAGTATACTTCGCCCGCTCTTTGGCAACGAGGCGTATGATTCTATCTTCAGTCGCGAATGCGGCCAGGTCTTGAAATTGCTTACTCATAAAAAAAGAGAACTGCCCACTCTCGTTCTTAATCGATGGCCAAGGAATAAATCCCCGGCAAGCAGGGTTCTGTAATCTCCTCACCAAGCCCGTGAAGGAGCGGAAAATTATTTAAAATGGTTATATGCAAAATCTTTATATTAAAATATGATTAATGCATTGATCCCAGAGTATCTTTCCTTATAAAAGGACTTTCACGGGCAGTTCTCTTACTGCAAATATAGTCTTTTTTCGTTAAAGCAGAAACTGTCTGCTCCATTTATTTGCTAGTGAGATGCCCGGTCAAAGCCGGGCATGACAAGACATTTAGAGGAAGGATCAATGCCACAGGGGTGGACCTTCCTCTCTGGCGCCCTGAATCATGGAGGGTCCGGCTCCCAGAGGGGGACCTTCCTCGCTGGAGGCCCGTATCGTGGAGGGTTCAATGCCGCAGGATGGGACCTTCCACGCTGAAGGCCCGAATCAAGGAAGGTCCTGGGCCTATACTACGAAAACCACGCTCAAGGTCGCAACAACCGACAGGCAAGCGGGCCTTACCCGGAGCCCGGCGCAGTCCTGTCGAGTTGTA
>JBJFDE010000064.1:0-2748 GCA_051889855.1 Candidatus Cryptobacteroides sp.
CCCTGAGATGATGATAAATAAATAGTTTTCCGTCGCTTTCAGACTTCAGTTTGTCGTATGTCTGGAGAGAAATCAAAATATTGAAACCGATGCCTCCGCAGTCGATTACAGCATTCGTAGGAGTAATTTCTACAATTTGACCTTTTATATATTCGTACATAACAGTAATTTTTACAAAATTATGACTTTTGATTATCAAATGAAAGATTACTTTCGTAAATTTGCCGGATTGATGAAAACTTGAAACAGGTTTATGAAGGTTACAGATATCAGAGAGCAGTTTCCTATTCTCAGTACGAAGGTATATGGGAAAAATCTCGTGTATTTTGACAATGCCGCTACCAGTCAGAGGCCGATATCGGTCATTGAAAAGTGGAACACTCTCACTACTCAATACAATGCCAATATTCACAGGGGAGTGCATCGGCTCGCTGAAGTTGCCACTGATGAATATGAAACAACCAGGGACATTGTCAGGGATTTTCTCAATGCTGAATATCGTGAAGAGATAGTATTTACCTCAGGTACTACAGCATCTGTTAATCTCGTTGCTTTTTCGTTAGGTGAAGCATTCGTGAAAGAAGGGGATGAAGTAATCGTATCTGAAGTTGAACACCACTCCAACATAGTTCCATGGCAGATGATGTGCCAGAGAAAAAAGGCTGTACTTAAAGTTATTCCTGTTGATAATTTTGGATATCTGCAGATTGACAGACTGGAAACATTGATTACGGAGAGAACCAGGATTGTCGCTGTTACCCAAATATCAAATGTACTGGGTATAATCAATCCTATAGATGATATAGTCAGGATTTGTCATTCCAGGAATGTTCCTGTCCTGGTTGACGGTGCACAGGGGATTGTTCACGGTGGTATTGACGTGAGTAAGACTGACTGTGATTTCTATGTATTTTCAGGACATAAGATGTATTCAGCAACAGGTGTTGGAGTCCTTTATGGAAAGAAGAAGTGGCTGGATGCAATGCCTCCTTATATGGGTGGAGGGGAGATGATATCGAGTGTGAAGTTTAGCGGGACGACATACGCCGATACGCCTGAAAAGTTTGAGGCAGGTACCCAGAATTTTGCATCTGTACCTACATTGAAACCTGCAATAGAGATATTGAGAATGATGCAGGATGAGGAAATACAGTCTGGGTTGGATGCAGTGAAAGAATACCTCTATAGGCAACTGACAGAAAATGAAAATATTACGCTTTATGGTGTTCCACGTGGAACAATGTCAAAGATCCCTCTTTTCTCATTTTCAGTAAAAGGGGTTCATCACGAGGATTTGGCCTTAATTCTGGACAAGATGGGGATTGCAGCCAGATCCGGGCAGATGTGTGCGGAACCTGTAATGGACAGATTTGGAGTAACCGGTATGCTCAGGATTTCTCTCGCACCTTATAATACAATGGAGGAGGCGGAGTATTTCATTAAATCTTTGGACAAGGCAATTTCAATGCTTCGATAAACTAAACTTGAAATATATGGCATATAACATTACTTTGGAAGAGGCGCAGAAAGATGTTGTCGAGACATTTTCAATGTATGATGAGTGGCTTGACAAATACGAATATCTCATAGACCTTGGAAAAAATCTTGAGCCTTACCCTGAAGAAAAGAAGACGGATGACAGGTTGATCAAGGGTTGTCAATCGAGAGTTTGGCTGGATTGCCGGATGGAAGATGGAAGGTTGTTTTTCAATGCTGACAGTGATGCCATCATTACGAAGGGAATAATATCTCTCCTGATTGGTATTTATTCGGGTAGAACTCCGAAAGAAATTGCAGAATCGGATTTCTCTTTCATTGAAAAAATCGGGTTGAAGGAAAATCTTTCACCTACGAGGGCTAACGGACTTGCATCAATGATTGCCTCGATCAAGGCTGCTGCTTTGGAGAATTGTTGAGTTTTTATCGAATTTTAAAACCATGAGTGATAATAATGAAGTATTGACAGCGGAGGATGCCAGGGAGTTGGCACCGCTATACAGCAATGTCATTCTTGCATTGAAACAGGTGTATGACCCGGAGATTCCCGTGAATATATACGATCTCGGACTGATTTACGAACTCGTGATAAACAAGAAACGCGAGGTCAATATAACGATGACTTTCACTGCTCCGAACTGTCCGATGGCAGATGAGGTGATGAATGACGTTAAAGTTTCAGTTGAGGATGTCCCTGGGGTGACAGCCTGCAACATTGAACTGGTATTCGAACCGGCCTGGGACAAGAGTATGCTTTCTGATGAGGCTAAGTTGGAACTTGGGCTGGATGATTGATATAAATAATTAAAATCTAAATAGATGTCTGTCAATATTATAAGAGTTTATCTTTCCCTGGGCAGTAATTTGGGAGAAAGAAAGAATAATCTGGATACTGCATTGACTCTCATATCACACATTCCCGGAGTGAAATTGGTGGAAGTGTCTGAATTTATGGAAACAGAACCCTGGGGATTTGCATCGTCCCATAAATTTCTGAACTGTGCTGCATCGATAGACTATAATCCGACAGAAACCAAAAAAGAAGTATGCAATACTGAACAAAGACTCTCTGACAATGTAGAAGAGGAAGAAGCAATTTATCTTCTCAATGCTCTCAAGAACATAGAATGGGTAATGGGGCGGAGGGAAAGTGTTAAATACGATTCCGGTGGAAAACGGATTTATCATTCCCGCCTGATTGACATTGACATACTCCTTTACGGTTCGAAAATCACCAGGACAGACAAGCTT
>JBJFDE010000065.1:0-2740 GCA_051889855.1 Candidatus Cryptobacteroides sp.
GTGGCGGCTGTTTCATACAAAAATCAATTTAGGTATAACATTGAGTAATCATTTTTCAATATGTACTTCTTCTGATGCTTACCCTGTACAACCCAACATCAACAAAGAAAGGGGCTGAAAAGCCCCTTTCTGACGTTACAGGTATAATATATATCCCGGTTGCTGTTCCATCATTATTGAACCATATGTAGGGAAAATATCACTATTAGGTTGATAATTTGGTTCATTCCACCATGGGTGTTGCTGTACTTTCTCAGGCACTTTTCCCTCAAGCCTGTTTCCTTCAATCCAGAAGATACCATATTCCGGCATATCGCCGAGCCATTCCGGCACTCCTCCTGTGAGGTTGCAGTCATCAAGAGCCAAATATTTCATCTGATGAATGATTTCTTTAAATGTAGAGTCTTCCAGCCTTCCTTCGAGACCGACTCCATTCTTGCCGCACACCTGGAATGATTTCAGGCTCTTCATGTCCCTGATTCTTTCAGGAATCGGCCCGCTGATTTCGGAATCAATAAGCTTGAATTCCCAGCAATGCGTAAGGTCTCCGATTTCCTCCGGGAGAGAGCCGTAATCCGGTGAGAACTGAATACTCCTGACGAATCCCTCGGAGCTTATTTCATGGATTCCCGGCCATTTGGCAGTCACCGGCTTGCTGTAATCCACCTTCACGGACCATCTGTCGGTCCCTCCGCATGCGTTGTAGAGTGCGAGCATGGCGAGCCTTTCCTTCTCGAGAGTTTCCTCGATTGTGAGCGGCCCTCTTTCCTGCCTGAACTCGCCCTCGAACGACATGATGCCCTCGTCGTCAAAGAAGCGTATCTTCGCCACCCTCGGCTGCGGGTCAGGGTTCGCTGCGAAATGGAGACGGAAGGTGGTTCCTCCTTCACCGGTTTCCCTGTAGAAATCACGGTATGCTGCTTTTGTTGTTATCCATTCGCCACCCTCGATGAACTCGATGTTCATCTTGTCGCTGCCTACGACGATGAAACTGCCGGTGATTTCCTTGACTATTGTGCCGTTCACCTTGACCATGTTGTATCCGGATGTGTCTATCTGGAGTCCTGCGCCCTCGTCGGAGAATGGGTTGATGCAGTATTTCCTTGAGACCTCGATATCTTCACCGGTCTTTCCCGCCTCATTCGTGGCGATGATTTTCAGCCAGTTCTTTTTCTTCATGTCGATGATATACGGGAGCATATTTTCGGCTTGGCTGACAGATACCATGTAATTAAGTGACCCGTCTGTATTCTTGTCTATGAGTTCGAAGTCGACCTTCGCGTCAAAGGTCGTTTCGGCGGTGAGCTTGTCGGCATCCTTCACCCTGATGGGGAATGAAACGACCTGTCCCCATTCGGCGTCATATACTTTGATTGCCTTCTGTGAGACGCTGAGCACAGGAGCCGCCTTTTCCGTTTCCTGTTCTCCGTCATCCTCGAGGATTGGATCTTTCTGGCAAGAGAAAGCCATGACGGTGGCGGCAGCCATTATCACGGCGACAGACTTTGACAATCCCCACAAATCTTTAGTTACATTAGTCTTCATTTTGTCCTCCTATTTAAATTGGTTTATATTTTCACTTTTTCCGGGCTTTTCAGCCACTTTCTCCCCGCACGGAATATCTGCATCCATCTGACATTTATCTTCTTTCAGAAGCCGAATTTACAAATTATTTGCGATGATTCCAATCTCCACCGGGATTTATTGATTTTTTCTCTTATTTATTCTGCGTATGGAATGCTTTCCTAATTCATGGATGGCAGACGACTAAAAGTATCAAATCAGGAATCCCATTATATCCGTTGGAGTGATACATTTAAATTGTGCATCAGGATATGCAGCAGTGAAAGAAGCCGGAGCGTCAACTCGTTTACCCTCTTTCCTCTTTACTTCATAGCCGGTCATTAGTCCGTCCTCGATTTCAATCAAATCCACCTCTTTCTTCTGCTGAGTCCTCCAGAAGTAATGCTGTACAAATGTTCTTCCGGCATATTCGTTTCTCTTGAGTCGTTCTGCAATTACGAAGTTCTCCCACATATGTCCAAGTTCTTCAGGGGATCTTAGTGAAACAGGAGCCATATTGCCAATAACTCCATTGCGGATTCCCATATCCCAGAAGTAGATTTTTCGGGCAAATTTCAGTTCGTTTCGCTGATTCTTGGCATATGACGGAAGTGTGAATATAATGTAGCTTTTCTCTAGAATTTCGATGTAGCGTTCTACAGTCTTGGCATCAATGCCGACAAGACCTGCCAGTTCATTGGCTGACACGGTTGATCCTATTTGGAATGCGAGGGCCTGAACCAGTCTGACGAGTTTATCTGGCTTGGCAATACTGTTTTCCTCCATGATATCTTTGTAGAGATAACTGTCAATGAGTTCTTTAAGGACTTCCTTCTCATCTTCAGGAGACGTCACCACTTCCGGATAGTAACCATAGATGAGGCGATGATCAATCATCCGCGACTCTTCGAGAATGCTGTTCTCACCTGCCATTTCCTTGAATGAGAGCGGGTAGAGTTTGAATTCACGCTTCCTTCCAGTCAAGGACTCGTTTACTGCCTCCGCTAATTTGAAGGCTGAACTGCCTGTGACGATGATTTTTACGCCTTTGAATGTATCGGCTACAATTTTAAGCATGTTGCCGACGTTCTTAATTTTCTGGGCCTCGTCAACAAAGAGGAAGTTTTTATTCCCGATAAGTAGTTTCATCTTTGTTTCATCGACATTTACGAACATA
>JBJFDE010000066.1:0-2740 GCA_051889855.1 Candidatus Cryptobacteroides sp.
GGGCATTCTCATATACAGACAGATATGTTACTTCAGAAACTTGAGTTTCTTATTTGATTCACAAAACAACAAGAGGTGGAAAGGTCATCATTATTGAGTAATCGGGTCATGTGGACATTGACCCGCTGTACTTCGCAATCATCCGGGCGTTGTTGTTCACCAAGGTCTGGGTGCTTACAAGCGTCTTTGCTCCCACAGACTTCTTGGCATCAGACTTGCGGCTGTGAACCCACGCATACACTCCGTAGCCCTCACCGCCGATGTGTCCGAGGTGGCCATCTACGGTGGCAAATCCATACTTGCTCACGAGGTCGAGGAGCCTCACTTCGCTTGCCTTGTCGAGCGTCACGTCAGTGGCGAAAAACAGACAGTAGGGAACCTGCTTATCCTCTCCCACTCGCTGCAGCACGTCGATAAACGTGATATGGTCGCCGTAGTCATAGTAGGCATTGTTAGCCACTACCGCCCGGGCGAAGTCCTTCACCTTGGTCTCAGCGTCAATCACGAGTCCGCCCAAGCAGATGTCGGTGCGGGTGTCGTCGCCTAAGCCAGTCACTTCGATGCTCGGCAGGCTCCCCTCGGTAATCAGGTAGGGAGCTGCTATACATCCGCCTTCAGCCAACTCGTTGTGGGTGAGACAGATGTCAGTGAGCTTCATGTTCGCCTTCATGAACATGTTGTAGTTGCTCTTGCCCACAGGCTTCATCTCAAAGCCAAAGTCGATGAGCTGGCTGATACCCTGGTACATCTTGACCACATTGCCCATCTTGATGCGCTGACGCATCTGCATCGGGGTGCAGCTCTTCTTACCCGCAGAGATTTTCTCAGCTACCACGGTATGACCTGGATATTGCTTGAAGGTAAAGTTACCAGCCGAACCCCTCATGTTTTTGAAAATTCCATTTATTACTGCCATAATCTTATAGTTTTTTTTGTTCAACATTATTTCGTCGTTCCTTGTCCAATCATCGTGGGATACGGCGTCCGTCTCCAATCGAAGAATGAACGAAGGATGAACGAAGGATTATCGAAGGACGGACGAGGGAAAATGGGAGTACAATAGGAGTACAACCGATGTATTAACCTCCCGTCACTCTATTAAGCATTGAAACGCGATTTTCCAAATACTCTGCGACTTACCTCCACCATTACAATTACATCATTACAATAATTCGCATACATTACAATTAATTTTGTAGTATATATACAGAGAGTCATATATTTATATATAATATTATATATAAATATATGAATATCAATCACTTATAATTCGCCATCATTCCGTCCACAATGAATTTCACCCGAAATTGACATATAGGGCACAAGTTATTGTAATGCTGTAATTGTAATGCTACAAAAAAACTCCAAATTAATTTGGTAGTGTCACGAATTATCCGTAAATTTGCAGCCGAAAAGGAATACGACTAAAAATTTAAGACA
The DNA here is from genome assembly GCA_051889855.1 of Candidatus Cryptobacteroides sp. Taxonomy (GTDB): domain Bacteria; phylum Bacteroidota; class Bacteroidia; order Bacteroidales; family UBA932; genus Cryptobacteroides. Next base: position 1,441 of record JBJFDE010000066.1, read on the forward strand.
AACAGGTTATGAAAAGATTCGGATCAGCGAAGGAGGAGCTTGACTACATAAAGAAGGAAATCCTTGATGGCAAAGGGCTTGGCCGCATTACAGGGTTGACGGCAGAGGAACGAATGGGATTCCTTATGGAGCAGGCCAACAATGTTATGGAAGACCAAGGATTGGCAGAATGGCTTGGGGTGCAGTTCTGGAAGACTATATATGACGACACGGAAGGCATACGCCGTCATAGGGAACTTAACCCAATTCTTCTGTTCAATATTGATTCCCAGTTATCGTCATTTTCCGAAGAAGAACTATCCGAGCTGGCATTTGTCAAGGACCTTTCAGCCCTGTGCTTCGACCTTGCCATATTGCGGAATGCCGATACTACAGTGCTGGGGTGGCCCAAATATGAGCCACTTGACTATTCTGCGCCGAACTTGCTTGACCATGTCGCCGGTATTGCAGACCAACTGCCTAACCTTGCCGCATTTCTCTCAAAGGCCATATATGAGAATACGATGAACTTCTGCGCCTGGAATATGTATCAGCCGGCACAGGATTATTTCGCCGATTTATATGACAATCAACACAGATATCGCATGAGTAGGATTCCTCAAGATGACAGTATGCCACGTTCGGAATATTCGAAGACAATGATGTCGGAGATAAGGAAATTTACAGGGCATATATCTGAGTGCCGACGTCATGGGATGTGTCTTGGGGCCATTATTGTACACGACACCCTATACGCTACTCTACCAGAAGATGTATCTGATAATGCTGCAAATGCAGCCAAGAGACTTTGGGAATATATCTACAATAATGTTGAATTGTCAGTAGAAGGTCTGGATACAAACAAAATCTTTGAAGAGCAGCCGGATGAAGTGGTTAATGACGTAAGGAATGTCATGGGGGCGATGATGAAAAAAGTGGACGAGGCATACGTTGAAGGCGGGTTGGCCGAGGAATATTCCACCGACCGTCTTGCCCGCGCCTATTTTGATGAATTTGGATATAAAATAATCTGTATGAAATATGATGGAGACGAAGAAGGACTTCACCGTTTGCAAATTTGACATTGCCGGAAATCCATCCGAACTTCGCCAGTTTGTAGCCAGGATTCAGGCATCAGCAGACACTCAGAAGCAATGGGAGGACATAAAGGTACGGATTGACAACAATCCTGACCAAACTATGTCCCAATTGCGCGAGGAAATTCAGAGGCATCTTGAAAAATCCATATTAAAGGATAAATGGCAGAATATCAATGAAGACGCTGAGCGTATGATTCCATATATATGGGATGACCAAGACG
>JBJFDE010000067.1:0-2717 GCA_051889855.1 Candidatus Cryptobacteroides sp.
TTTCCGATAGAATTTAACGATAGACACTCAAAGCCTGGAAACGCAGTAATACTGGGCTTTCCGGGCTTCGGGGCTCTTCCGGCGGACTCCTTTAGAAGGGCAAAAATCGGCGATTTTATATCACTTGAGGACATTATCCGCAAATGCAAATCGTTAAAAGGTGTCAAAATGGCCATTTTTCGGGGTAATCGTAAAAAAGTCTTACATCAAATTCATCTTGTCCCAGAGAATATTCCCGTTCGAATCAAGATACTGCTCGTCCACATGGACAGCATCCACCTTGCCGATGAACAGCTCATGCGTCCCAGGCTTGATGCTGTCCACAACGCTGCATTCGATGCTTACCGGGCAGTCCGTCAAGATCGGAGCATTCACATATTTTGCGTCTTCCCATTTCAGATCGAGAGCCGCAAATTTATCTTCATCTCTGCCTGACCTGGAACCAAGGTAGTTATATTCTTTTTCAAAACCCTTCTTTGGCAGATTAATGACAAAGCATCCACTGTCTTTAACAAGCTGATGAGAAAACCTAGACGGAACGATCCCGACCATAACCATCACCGGATCAAGACTTGCGTTTGCCGTAAAGCCGACCACGAAGGCATTATTCCTGCCATCCTTGCCACGGCACGACACAATGGTTTTCGGTACCGGCTGTACACTAAGTGCTATATTTGATGCTAACTTCTTCATTTATGAAACTCCTCTCATTCCTATATATTCTTTTCTAAATCCCGGATCTTCCTGGCCGGAACACCGCCGACCAGGGTATTGTCCGGGATATCCTTTGTCACAACCGCCCCAGCCGCGACTACTACATTGTCGATGGTAACACCCGGAAGTATCGTGGCGTTACCGCCGATCCACACGTCGTTTCCGATATGGATTGGTTTGGATATGCCCAGATGCTTTCTGCTGCCCGCCGCAGGATTCAGAGGATGATTGATCGTTGAAATCAAAGTATTTGGTCCGATCCAAACATTATCACCCATGATTACTTTGGAAGTATCGAGGATGGTCACGTTGTAATTGGCGAGAAACTCATCGTCGACCTCGATATTCAGCCCATTGTCACAAAGAAATCCTGTCAGGACATTCGGATTCTTTCCAACCTTGCCGAGCAAAGTGCGGATTGCCTTTTCCTTGTCGGCTCTGTCAGTTGCATCAATTGATTCCAGCGCCTGACATTCCTTAACGGCATGAAGATTTCTTGCGTCCACCTCCGGATCATTCACATCAAACGGAAGTCCCGCGTCCAGTTTTTCAAGTTCTGTCATTTTCAATCACCGCATCCTTATTTCTGTTAAATCTTCCTTATCTCCATGCATTCTGATAAATAGTCAGATAGTCTTCATCCGAAAGCGGCAGCGGATCAGCTGTGATGTCACCGCCGAGCACCTCATGCACCTTTGCAGGATAATCTTTCAGCTCCTCTTTTGTGATTCCTTCATCGCTCATCTTAAGATCAGCACATCCAACATCCGCGATCAGCTTATCCAGAGCAGCAATGAAATCCTTGCCGCTTGTAGGATTTTCCACTCCCATTGCCCTTGCCATTTTCTTCATCGGCTCCTCTGCCGCTTTTCTCTCCGCGAAGAAATTATAGTAGGCGTGCGCGATCTCAATAAGTCCGGCACCGTGTACCAGATCATCGTGGAAGCTACCCATTACATGCTCCATTGTATGAGCAGAAGTACACATCATGTAATAGCCGGCAAATGTGTTGGCGTACGCCATCATCTCGCGGGCTTCTTTATCGCTGCCGTCCTTTACCGCTCGTGGCAGATACTTCGCCACAAGTTCAATTGTCTTTAGCGCGAACATTTCAGCCATCGGATGAACATTCTTATTAACGACCGTTTCAGACGCATGAAAAAATGCATCCATACCCTGATATGCCGTAAATATCGGCGGAACGCTCATCATCAGATCGCTGTCAACAATTGAAAGCGTCGGAAACATGGACGTAAAGAAGATTCCCGTCTTTTCCTTTGTCTTGTCGTTTGTAATAACGGAAGCCATATCAACTTCGCTTGCGGTTCCGGCTGACGTTGTGATGCAGACGATCGGAATGGCAGCGTTCGGGGCATCCTTCTTGCCACCGTTTGCAGATAGGGAATAATCCCAGATGTCCCCATCATTTGCTGCCATCAGGGCGATGCATTTCGAACAGTCCATTACTGACCCGCCGCCAAGGGCGATCACAAAATCACAGCCATTGTCCTTTACTGCCTTTGCGCCGTCCATGACATTGATGTCTGTCGGATTCGGACGGATTTCAGCGAACACGACATATCCCACACCGGCCTGCTCCAGTTCCTTTTTCACACGGTCAAGATATCCGTACTTCACCACGGATTTGCCGTTTGTCGTAACAATGAGAGCCTTCTTTCCAGGAAGAACTTCCTTATGAAGATCATTTAACCTGCCGGGTCCGAATAAAACTCTTACAGGATTGTCAAAATTAAAGTTGTACATATGCTTTACCTCCATTCGCACAATTACTATGAAAACTTCTTTTCAAAACTTATGGTTATATCATATGCAAACAGTCACCTGATGTCAGCAGCTTTTCTTAAGATAATCAGTGGCAATTTCTCATGTTATCAGTTATAATCTAATCAGCAACACTTACCAGGAGCGTGATAAAAATGAGCCGTTCACATTTCATTAATCTGGCGATAAACAAACTTGGCGTAGAGTTTAATTCTCTTGAT
>JBJFDE010000068.1:0-2704 GCA_051889855.1 Candidatus Cryptobacteroides sp.
CTCTCCAAACCTCCGGCAGCACCAGCTGACGCTCCCCGGCAGGGGTTCGTACAACATGACATTCGCCCGGAGTACCTTCAGAACTACCTGAACGAGTTCTGCTGGAAGTTCAACAGAAGGAACTTTGGAGATGCGCTGTTCGATAGGCTTATGGTGGCGGCTGTTTCATACAAAAATCAATTTAGGTATAACATTGAGTAATCATTTTAATTTATAATCGGAATCATGGCTGCAAAATTACCGTGTTTTGCAATGCCATTATGTGTCTTTATTCCGACAAGTCGGGTACTTTTTCGGACGGTAAGAAGTTTCTTTGTGAGGAAAATGCTAATTTTGCGGCAGATATGAGTAGAGCCAAATATAAATTATGGAAAATAACCCGATACGGTCTGTCGGGTGAAACGGATCTGAGAGAAGGTGTCGGCAAGATTGTCGATATCAACGGTTGTACATTGCTCCGATGTGACAGAGGGTATGGTGTGGTCAGTATAGACTTCCGCAAAATGAAAGTATCTGCCGGCTCTTTAGTCGTCCTTACGGGAGATTTGCCGTTTATTCCCATTGAAATGTCGAGGGATTTTCACGCCTATTATATCTCCGTTCCCGAAGAACTTGCCGACGAGATGTTCTACAAGGTGGCATCCTCTTTCTGGTATTTGCTCTACCGGTATCCCGTACTTCCCACGACACCCGAGCAGAACCGTCTGCTGAAGCATTGGTTCATACAGACCGACTGGGTTATTAACCATTTCACTATAGAACAGGCGAAAGATGTCGTGAGAAATAATTTTTATAACCTTTTTGTCGCCATAGACAACGAAATGAGAAGTATGGGCATCGGGGAAGTCGGTAATTTCTCGAAGAACAGGAGCTGGAAACTGTATAATGATTTCTACACGCTGCTGGGCAGGTATCATACGAAATACCATGACGTGAAATTCTATGCCGACAAGTTGAATATAACCCCGGATTATCTGTATAAACTGTTCTACCGGATTGAAAATATTTCTCCCAAAGAGATGATAGACCGGTTAGTGATCGTTTCCATAAAAATTCTTCTCCAGAATACCGACCTGTCCGTCAAGAATATTGCAGCGGAATTACATTTCGATGACCCGCCCTATATGTGCCGTTTCTTTCGAAGAATGACGGGGATGTCTCCGTTGGAATATCGGGACAGCGTGAAGAAATGATCAACTTATTTGGGTGCAAACTGTAAATTTATAAAGCCTACGGTTGAAGTAATCGTCAAATCGATATAAAATGAACATATTTTATGGCAAGTATTACACAGGCTAAATAGTGATACTAAAATGATACTAAATTGTAAAATTACCCTTTTATATTAAATACAAAATACAGTAAATCAGTTTGTTGTAAAATTATATATCTTGTCTCCCACAAAATATTGGTATCAATCCTGTTCCGAAGGTCTGTCAAGGCAATGAAGAAATGAATATGGCAACAAAAATTACAGCACTCATTATAATGGCGGTGTTCTATTCCGCATATCTTGGAAAGAAATTCGCACAACGCCGCCAAGGAATCACCACTAACCAGATAGGTAAAGGGGATAAGCCCCGGAAGGTACTCTTGATTGAGAATATAATGGGATGGGCGACATTTGCGGTAATCCCCGTTGAGATAATCAGCATCATCCTGTATCCCGGGATGACCCTTGTCCCTGTTCTCAGGGACTGCCAAGTAATACAGTGGGCAGGTCTTGCGATAGCTGCCATTGGAGTGGTATTCTTCATAACTGCGATGCTGACTATGGCAGATAGCTGGAGAGCGGGAATCCCCGATTCCGACAAGACGGCATTCGTCCAGAAAGGGATATTCCGCATCAGCAGGAATCCCGCATTCGTGGGATTTGACCTGATGTATATCGGACTGCTGTTAGCCTTCCCGAACCTTATTCATCTACTGTTCGCTATCTTTCCTATCGTGATGCTGCACCTTCAGATAAGGCAGGAGGAAGTGTTCTGCCGCAAGGCCTTCGGTAGCGAATATGAGGAGTACTGCAAAAGAGTGAGGAGATACCTGTGAAAACGAAGGAGATTACAAGATATATCCCCAATCTGATCACGCTGGGCAGGGTTCCGATGTCGGTCGCCCTGCTGTACGTGCAGTCAAGCCCGGTCTTCTTCTGGACTTTCTACCTGTTGTGCGGGCTCTCAGATGTTCTTGACGGAGCTATTGCCAGAAGGACCGGAACGGCGAGCCGTTTCGGTGAACGGCTGGACACTATCGCGGACATCGTATTCGTTGCCGTATGGATGATTCTGTTCATGCCGGCGATTAATGTCGGGAGATGGCTCTGGATCTGGGTTGGGCTGATTGCCCTGATAAAGGTCGTGAACGTGATATCAGGATTCGTAATGAAAAAGGGCTTTGTGGCCAAGCACACTCTTGCAAACAAAGCCACCGGGCTTCTGCTGTTCCTGTTGCCAATGATGATTCAGTATGAGAGTATAAAAGTCCCTTCCATAATCCTTACCTGCATCCTTGCGACTTTCGCCGCAATTCAGGAGGGACATCTGATAAGGACTGAGGGAAGATGACTATCTTGAAACAAGATACCTCAGCGCCTCCAGCGGGTGATGGAGTATCATTCTCGGTCCGCTGAATCGCATCACTGCCCTGATTCTCTCACGCATATCCGGACGGTAGCAGTGCACAGGACACTTGTGGCACTTGGTCT
>JBJFDE010000069.1:0-9943 GCA_051889855.1 Candidatus Cryptobacteroides sp.
GATGGGGGATCTGACAGTTTCGCCCACGTCTTCAATCCATTGTCTTCAGATCCATGGAACAAACGAGGATTATTTAGCAGCAATGGAATCCTGAGCCTCATCTCGGAGGAAGGCACAATCGAACTGCCGGGAATCATCCCATCGGATGAGACCGTCAAATTGGCTTATATTGACTCTAATGGAACACCATGGTGTGTGACGGACAAATTCAGATTGCATAAACTCATCCCTCAGCAGAACAGGACGGAGGTATATGACATTCCTCAATGGCAGCTAACCTCCGGAATGGGGGAATCTGTCAATTATCTGTTCCACAGCATGCAGGATGACAATGATGGTTATATATGGATCGGAACCACTTACGGACTTGTCCGCATAGATCCTGCTGACAAACATGGTTATCGTCTGTACAATACCGGAAGAAAGTTTGACTATTATCGCAGTACGTTCAAAGATTCTTGTGGTAATCTTTACTTTGCCTATTCGAACGGACTTACTGTTTTCGATCCGGTTTCCTGCACCGACATTGTCAGCAATGCCGACATCAATTTCAGCCTTCAGCTAGTTTTGGTCAACAATACTCCGAGAGATGTTCTCCAAGCTGAAGTTCCCGAATTCAGATATACGGATAATACGATGACTTTTATATGCAATTATGTTGATTTCGACAACTTGCAGACAAGGTATGTATGGAAATTGGAAGGAGTTGATGAAGAATGGACATACAGCACTGTGAAATATGCATCCTATCCAAACCTGCCTCATGGTCGATATACATTCAAACTCAAGATGGAGGGAATGCCTGATTCATTTATCAAGACTTATTCCTTCATAATAAAGCGCAAGCCATGGACAGGTCCGTGGGCCATCCTGTTATATATCTCCACCATCATTGCTTTTACTGCAACCGTCACTGTTTATTTTTACCGCAGGAGAGCCCGCAGACGCAAAGAGCGCATCATGGAAATGAACAAACAGCTGGACAATATGAAACTGGACCTGTTTACCAATCTTTCCCATGAATTCAGGACGCCTCTTACACTGATTTCCGTGCCTATGAAAGATATGCTCTACGACAGCAGTCTGAATGAAGAGACTGCGTCAAGGCTCCGTATAATGAACAGAAGTGTGGAGAAACTCCAAAGACTCACCGACCAGCTGCTGGAATATGACAAGATGAGCAAGGATATGTCGGACTTGTCCTTGAAACGCAAGGATATCGTGCGTGACGTTATGGATATAGCGGAGAATTTCCAATATACCGCAGCCAAGAACGGTTCAAGGGTTACAGTCAATTCCCCTGCGATGCAGAGCCTGGTCTATGATGATATCAAGTTCGGCAGGATCATGTCCAACCTCTTGAACAATGCAATCAAGTATTCTCCGGATGGAGGCGATATTAATATCACACTTTCAGTAATTTCTGCAAATGAGGCCGGAATAAGGTATGGCCGCATCTTTGATGCAGAGTGTCTGGAAGTGGTTGTGGCCGATCATGGAAAAGGTATTCCGGAGGAAAAGCTGGACAGTATTTTCTTCAAATATACACGTGCTGAGGACCCTGCTTACAGTCAGGTCCAGGGATTCGGCATCGGTCTGCATTATACTCGGCAACTCGTTCAGATTCACGGAGGGTGCATCAAAGCTGAACAGAATAGTCCGAATGGAGCAATCTTCCGCTTCGTCATACCTATGAATCTTACAGTTGACGATTCAACGGAGTCTGGGGCCGGTACTTTTGAGGCAGTGCAGGATGTGCCGGAAACTGTCCTTTCACCTGACGACTATGAAGGAGGCCTGAGCATTCTCGTAGTTGAAGACAATGACGATATGCGTGAATACATTATGAACATGTTCTCGTCCAGGAATACCGTAGTGGGTGCAGCTGATGGTCAGAAAGGACTTGAAGCTATACGTAAGTTGTATTTTGACATCGTCATAAGTGATGTGATGATGCCTGTCATGGACGGATACTCCCTTTGCAAGGCTGTCCGTGAAGACAAGGAACTGTGCGCCATTTCCATTGTACTTCTGACAGCAAAGACAGACACCGGTTCCCAGATTATGGGTCTTGACTATGGAGCCGATGGTTATGTCGGCAAGCCGTTTGATCCGATGTATCTTCGCGCTCTGATTAACAATATCGCCAAAAGGCGTCGTGAGCACCAGAGTATCATTGCAAAGACCACCTCTGCAACAATAGACGAAGTACCGAAGGATGCACTTCCGGAAAGCAAGTACGACCAGACCTTCCTTAAGGAATTCTATGCCTGCCTTGACAAACAGCTGGACAGGGAGGAGATAGAAATTAATGAGGTAGTCCGTGAAATGGGAATGAGCCGGACTGGGTTCTATACCAAGGTCAAGTCACTTACCGGGCAGAGTCCTCTCCAGTTTATCAACGAATACAGGATGAGCCGCGCTGCAGACCTCCTCAAATCCGGACAATACAGCATCAAGGAGGTTGCATACATGGTAGGATATCAGGAGCGCAGGAGTTTCACAAACAGATTCAAGCAGTCTTTTGGATGCACACCAACAGAATACATAAGTAATAACCAATAATATGAAACCTAAATTATCTCTTATTTTAATGTCTGCCGTGCCCCTTGCTGCCGGGTGTCTGAGAACACCTGTCCTGAATGAGGACAATATTGACAAGGTCGTGAGTTCAATGTCACTTGAAGAGAAGGCAGCCCTTGTTGTGGGTACTGCAATGGATTCCGGAATGGAGGGCTTTGCAAGCGTTGTCGGATCAAGCGCCGATGACGTGGCAGGTGGTGCTGGAGGCACTCATGCCATCCCTCGTCTTGGTATCCCGAGGACAACTTTGGCTGATGGCCCCGCTGGCTTGCGTATCGACCCCGTCCGCCCGGGCGACGACAATACTTATTATTGCACTCATTTCCCTATAGGGACCCTGCTTGCTTCCACCTGGGATCAGGCACTTGTTGAGAGAGTCGGTGAGGCGATGGGCAACGAGGTGCTAGAATATGGCTGTGACGTCCTTCTTGCACCTGCCGAGAATATTCATCGTAACCCACTGACCGGCAGGAACTTTGAGTATTTTTCAGAGGATCCTGTTCTTTCCGGGAAAACCGCTGCGGCTTATGTCAGGGGTGTCCAGAAAAATGGTGTCGGCACTTCCGTGAAACATTTTGCTTTCAACAACCAGGAAACGAACCGCACCGGCAACAATGCTTTGATTTCAGCCAGGGCCCAGAGGGAGATATATCTGAAAGGTTTTGAGATTACCGTTCGAGAGTCTTCTCCATGGACCGTCATGACTTCATACAATAAATCCAATGGAATATATACCTCTGAAAATGAAGAACTTCTTCAGAAGGTGCTGCGAGAGGACTGGGGCTACGATGGCATAGTGATGACAGATTGGTACGGTGGAAAAGATGCCGTTGAGCAGATGCATGCCGGAAATGACCTGCTCATGCCCGGACGACCGAGCCAGTATGAAGCCATCATTGAGGGGATAAAGGACGGGAGCCTCGATATGGATGACCTTGACCGCAACGTCAGACGCATTCTGGAATTTGTAGTCAAGACCCCGCATTTTAAGAATTACAAGTTCAGCAATAAGCCTGACCTTCAGGCTCATGCCCAGGTTACCCGTCAGAGTGCGACCGAGGGAATGGTGCTGCTTGAAAACAAACAGGCTCTTCCCCTTTACGGAGTCAGCTCAGCTGCTCTTTTCGGTGTGACATCTTATGATTTCATTGCTGGTGGCACAGGTTCCGGAAATGTGAACAGGGCATATACGGTGTCGCTTCTTGACGGTTTGAATAACGTAGGTGTCACCGTTGATGAGAATCTTGCTGCAAAGTATCGCAAATACCGTACTGATTTTGATGCAGAAGTACAGGCAAAAAGGGATGCCCTGGACGATGGAATGAAGGCAATGACATCAATTCTTCCTCCTGAACTGCCTGATGAAATGCTCCTGTCCGATTCAGAGCTTGCAAAGGCGGCAAAAGACAATGACATCGCCATCATCACTTTGGGAAGAATCTCAGGAGAGATGCTTGACCGCACCTATGACAATTTCAACCTGAGTGCGAATGAACGTGCACTTGTCAATTCCGTATGCCGTGTCTTTCATAATGCCGGCAAAAAATGTATTGTCGTCCTGAATGTGGGAGGTGCAATAGAGACTGCATCTTGGAAGAATCTCCCGGATGCCATACTCCTCGCATGGCAGGCCGGTCAGGAGGGCGGAAATTCGGTTGCTGACGTCCTTGTCGGCAATGCCAATCCTTCCGGAAAGCTCCCGATGACATGGCCAGTTTCCGTTCTTGACCACGCTTCAACGAAGAATTTCCCTAAGGCTGAAAACTTTGGTATAGACTGGAGCACCTTCCTCGGAATAGACCCTGCTGAAAATGATCCTGTTGAAACCTATGACTGGACAGATTATGCGGAGGGGATATATGTCGGTTACCGATGGTTTGACAAGCAGAGTTTAGAAGTTTCATATCCATTTGGTTACGGCCTTTCATATACAAGTTTTGAATATGGCAGTCCTTCTGTTGAAAATGACGGCAGAAACATTACAGTGAAAGTTGAGGTCAGAAATAACGGAAATGTTCCGGGCAAGGAGGTGGTACAGCTTTATGCAAGTGCACCAGGAAAGGATATGGACAAACCGCTGCAGGAACTCAAGGCTTTTGCTAAGACCGCTCTCCTTGAACCGGGAAAAAGTGAGATTGTGACCATGGTCGTGCCTGTGACTGACCTTGCATCATTCAATGAAGAATTCTCTTCATGGATTGTTGAAGCAGGTACTTATCACTTTCTCATAGGGGCTTCCAGTCGTGATATCCGCTGCAAGCTGGGGGCTGAAGTAAAAGGAAAGTCATGGAGGGTGAACAATGTCCTTGCGCGGCAGAATACAGACCCTCGCATCAAGGTTGTAAAGACAAAGAAGAACGAAGAACCGGGCAAGACCGATCTTGCATCATTCGCTGATTTCATGGGAGAATGGGATTGCAAGGTAACAGGAATCCCTACAGGTGACGTTTCTCTTACATTGAAGGTTGAGCCGGAAGGGGAGACTGCAGGTGTCACACTCACTGCTTTCGGTGTCGTGACCGTAAAAGTCCGGAATCCTATGGTCAAGGGTGGCAGACTGATTTTCAATTACAATTATTCAGACATGGATATTCCGCTGAATATCAGCAAAGTAGCTGAAAATGAACTTAAAGGCTTGATGATGAACTCATTCAAAATGACAGGTAAAAGGAAATAACGACTATGAAAAAAAGAATAATCAGCGGACTGCTTTCAGTCCTTCCGCTTGCAACAGTTCTCAGTTGTTCGGAAAATACACTGCAGGAGCCTTTCAACGGGGCTAAATGGATTGGTGATTCCCGTACGGTGCTCTATTCGGATTATCTGGCCCATTTCAAGATTTCTGCAGACATTGAACTCGCTGATGCCTCAAAGCGCGCTTCGCTGCTTTTCGGTGGTAACGATCCTCGTCTGATGGATGCCGATTTCAATATCATGGGAGTTGAAAATGGTAAGGATGAATCATATATCCGTGTGGAGCTCGACCGTGCAGACAAGACGGTTAATGTTTACAGGACAGGATATACCAGGGAAGATGTTCTCGGAAAAGTGTTTGCGAGCATAGCCGTTCCTGACAGCTTGCTCATGAACAATCCTGTAAGAATTTCAGTCACTGCAAGATACAGTGAGCTTAACATTGAGGTCGAAGGAACTTCCATCGGAAAGGTTGACGTAGGTCCTCTTGGTCATGGAGGTGATTATATTGCCTATCCTCAGTTGTCTGATGTTGGATATATGGTTGAATATGGCCAGAAGGCAAAGGTCAGCAATATCGAGGTCAGGGAGGTGAACAAACCTAATGCTTTGCTTTATTCTCACAAAGGCATGCCCTCCATCGATACTGACCAGATGGCCCTTTTTGAACCGACTCATGGATGCATGCCGGTGCTCAAACGTGAGTTCGGCCTGAAAAAGGAGGTTCAGTCGGCTGTTCTTTATGCCACGGCACGTGGTATCTATGAGGTGTATATCAATGGCTCCAAGGTAGGGGATTCGTTTTATAATCCGGGGCTCTCGCAGTACAACAAACACCATTATTACCAGATTTTCAATGTGAAGGACATGCTCTCCAAAGGGGATAATGTCATGCGCGTGGAACTTGGAGAGGGCTGGTGGAGCGGTGACCAGACATATTCCGGAATCAGGAATTATTTCGGTGACCAGCTGGCTTTTCTCGGGTGTCTGGAGATACATTACACTGATGGTAGTGCAGAACGTATCGTGACCGAGCCTTCAAAATGGATGGTTTCCTCAAGTAATCCTACACTTTACGCAAGCATGTTCCAGGGGCAGGTAATCGATGCTTCTCTTGCATATGGCGATTGGACAAAGGCTGAGGAAATGTTGCTAGATGGCCATGTTTCAGACTTGACTTTCGGCGCGACTGCCCCGAGGGTTGATGATTACAGAAACTGGAATCTTGTTCCGCAGCAGGATGCTTCTCCTTCATGCTTTACTGTGCTTACTGCCAGGAATGTGGAGCAGGTGCGTCCGGGAGTCTTTGTCTATGATATGGGACAGAACTTCGCCGGAATACCAAGCATAACACTTAGTGGTCTGCAGAAGGGCCAGCAGCTTCGTTTCCGTTATTCTGAGGTTCTCTATCCTGATCTTGAAGAATACAAAGGCAATGAGGGAATGGTGATGCTCGAAAATTTGCGCGGAGCAATGGTTCAGGATATATACAAGGCTTCGGGTTCTGCTTCCGAGCTTTTCGAGCCTCATTTCACTCAGCATGGCTACCGTTATGTTGAAATCACAGGTATTGATCATGCACTTCCTTTGAAAGATGTTAAAGGCCTGGTAATTAGTTCAGTACAGAATATTACGGCTCATTATGAGTGCAGCAATCCTCTTGTCAACCGCCTTTGGGAAAATATCAAATGGAGCATGCTTGCCAATTTTATAAGCATTCCTACCGACTGTCCTCAGCGTAACGAGCGCATGGGCTGGAGTGGTGACCTGAGTGTGTTCAGCCGTACTGCGACATATATGTCTGATGTGGATGATTTCCTTTTGCGCCATACCCAGGCAATCCGTGATGTCCAGATGCCTGACGGCCGTATGCCGGATGTGGCTCCGATAGGCGGCGCTTTCGGTGGTATTCTGTGGGGCAGTGTCGGTCTTACCATCCCTTACGAGTGTTACTGCCAGTACAATGACCTGAATATTCTGGAGCAGAATTATGAAGCCATGAAACAATATATGGAGCTGGTGGCTTCAAAATATATTGAAGAAGGTACTGGACTGATGACACAAGGCAATCGTTTCTTCGGAGGTCTTGGTGACTGGCTTGGTCCTCAGAACAAACAGGTTGACAATACTGCCATCTGGGATGCATATTATATCTTTGACCTGCAGATTATGATAGAGGCTGCCCAAGCAATCGGAAACAGTGATGATGTGGCTTTGTATTCACAGCGCCTGTCAGAGCGTAAGAATGAATTTATAACCCGATATTTCAATCCTGTCAACGGCCGTTTCATAGCCTCCGGTTATCCGCAGACCACGGAGGGACAGGAAATCCATATCCAGAGCAGTTATGTCCTTCCTCTTGCATTCGGTATAATTGATGACGAGGCGCTTCGCAAAAAGGTTGTCAATAATCTTGTGGAAACCATTATTAAGCCAGGTGTTTCTGATAACGGCATCAACTGTCCTCCATATTCGCTTATGACAGGATTCATCACAACAGCATGGATTAGCAAGGCTCTCAGCGACAACGGCCGCTCTGACATGGCATACAGACTGCTCCAGGCAACGACATATCCAAGCTGGCTTTATCCTGTCACTCAAGGTGCAACATCAATCTGGGAGCGTCTTGACTCATTCACTCAGGAAAGGGGATTCGGCGGCAACAATTCCATGAATTCTTTCAACCATTATTCTTTCGGTGCGGTCGGCCAGTGGATGATGGCATATTCCCTCGGAATTGACCGTGATCCGGAATCTCCTGGTTTCAAGCATTTCATCCTGCACCCTGAGGCTGAGCCGACAGGTCAGATGAAGTGGGCCCGCGGTTGGTATGACACTCCTTACGGACGAATCGAAAGCAGCTGGAAACGCGAGTACGGCAAGGTACTGTATGAGTTTACAATCCCTGAAGGATGTTCGGCAACAGTCTGCCTTCCTGGCGCTCCTTCCCGCGAATATACTTCCGGTCATTATATGGAATGCATCCGCTCGTAATCGACAAAGTCGCTTGAGCGTTAGTGAAAGAAATGGCAGAAGGAATGCATCCGCTCTGCCTGAAGATTGTAAAGTAATTTTACATTGTATGTAAAGTTATTTTACAATCTTTTTCTATTCCCTTGTTTGTAATTATTTGTGGATTATGTAATTATGATATTTGGCACGGGGGGTGTTCATTTTCGCGTGGATTAGAAAACACATAATGCAATGTCAATAAGGAATTTCATGGGAGGAAAGAGTTCGGCGGCGGCAAAACTGCTGAACATTGTGGGTATGGCGATGGCCTTCGCTGCCCTGTATATCATTATGGTTCAGGTCAATTTTGACTTTGGATACAACAGGAAGATCAAGGACTCTGACAGGGTGTATGTCATCACGATGCCTGACTGGTACACTCCCGGCAACTGGATGCCATGGCTGTCCAGGCCCCTTTGCGAGGCTGCCATCGACAATGTGTCATGCGTGGAATGCGGCGGTACCTGCGCAATGGGAAATACTCAAACGGACAAGTACTGGTTCAGCGAGGACGGAAGCGATGCCTTTTATCTGAAGCGCTGCAATATTTCTCCAGGAGCTCTCAAAGTGTTTGGAGTGGAAGCCGTAGAAGGCAGTATTGACAACCTCGTTCCGTGGACTGACCTTGTAATTTCCGATACCAAGGCCAGGGAACTCGGCCTCCACGTCGGTGATGTGGTATTCGCCCTGGACCACAATGGAATGACTCAGCAGAATACCGTAGCTGCAATCTTCAGACATTTTCCAGCCAATACCGACCTTGGCAGCATAGATTATTTCTTGAATCTCGGTGATGAAAACATAGAAGAATTCAGCGAATGGAGCTATCCTTATTTTGTAAAGCTCAGCTCTGTTGAAGATAAGGAAGTGTTTGAAACACAGTCTTTTGACTATATTATAAAAACATTTTTGAATATGGCAGGAGACCACGGAGAAGACGTCTCTGATGAGGATATGGAGGAGGCAAAATCAAGGCTTCAGGTCAAACTCTTCCCGATTGACCAAATGTACTTCGAGAAGACTCTTTCCAGCCCGGGCAGAAGCGGCAGCAAGACCACGACCTGGACCCTGCTTGCCATCGCCATTCTTGTGATAGTCATCGCCTTCATTAATTTCATCAACTTCTTCTTCGCCCTCGTGCCGGTGCGTCTGAAAGCTGTCAATACAAGGAAGATTCTCGGAGCATCGCGCGCAAGGCTGATTCTTGGAATAGTAGGCGAGTCCGTCGTCATGATTGCCATAGCCCTTGCCATTGCAGCAGGTATAGTCAAGATCTTCTGCATCAGTACCTTTGCCTCGCTGATTCCTTGCAGTGCAATGATAACCAAGAATATGACAGTTGCAGTCTGCACGGCCCTCGGAGGAATGGCCCTCGCAATCATATCTTCACTCTATCCGGCTCTCTACATCACCTCATTCTCGCCGGCCTTCGCCCTCAAAGGCAGTTTTGGCACGGCATCCAAGGGAAAGGCTTTCCGCACAGGGCTCATTGGCTTCCAGTTCATCGTTTCCATCGTGCTGATTATCTGCGCCTGCTTCGTGACCATGCAGAGGCAGTATATGCTCCACTATGATATGGGCTTCGACCGCAGCCACCTCCTCCAGGTCTATACTTCTTCTCAAATTGCCAATATGAGAAAGACCACCACATCGG
>JBJFDE010000070.1:0-9940 GCA_051889855.1 Candidatus Cryptobacteroides sp.
AGTTCAAACATCAGGTCCTCAAGCACAAAGCTGCCATCGAGCATTATTTCGGAGTAACTCCTACCGCTTTCCGCAATACAGAGCTCATCTACTCTGATGCTATCGGAGAAATGGTATATGACATGGGATTCAAGACCATGCTTACAGAGGGTGCAAAGCACGTCCTCGGATGGAAGAGCCCGAACTTCATCTACAACTGCGCTCAGGCTTCAGGCCTCAAGCTCCTTTTGAAGAACTCTTCACTCAGCGACGACATTGCATTCCGTTTCTCTGACAAGGGATGGCAGGACTATCCGCTTACATGTGACAAATATGTGTCATGGATCAAGGCTTCAGCCCAGAATGACGAGATTGTGAACCTCTTCATGGACTACGAGACATTCGGTGAGCACCAGAAAGCTCAGAGCGGTATCTTTGATTTCATGAAATATCTCCCTGCAACAGTAATAGCTGACGGAGAATTCGAGTTTGTCACTCCAAGCCAGGCTTCAAAGAAACACAGACCTGTAGCTGAACTCGACGTTCCGGATCCAATTTCATGGGCAGATGAGGAGCGTGATGTCACTGCATGGCTCGGAAATGAGCTTCAGAACGAGGCATTCACCAAACTGTATCAGCAGACTGAAAAGCTCGGTATCCTCAATGACGAGGCACTTTGGTCAGATTTCGGACACCTTCAGGAGAGTGACCACTTCTATTATATGTGTACAAAGTTCTTCTCAGACGGTGCAGTGCATAAATATTTTAACCCGTATGATACTCCGTATGAGGCGTTTATCAACTATATGAACGTTTTGAGTGATTTTATTTTGCGAGTTGATGATGCAATTTCAATTTCTGATGTTAACTTTGCAGCCGCAAAAGAGGAACCAGTCAAGGAAGAACCTGTGAAGAAGGCAGCAGCTCCTGCAAAGAAAGCAGCTCCTGCAAAGAAGGCAACTGTGAAGAAGGCAACTGTGAAGAAGGCAGCAGTCAAGACAGCAGAAGAAAAACCGGCGAAGAAAGCTCCTGCGAAGAAAGCAGCAGCAAAGACTACTGCCAAAAAGAGCAAATAAGTGACTCCCTCTTCCGCACTTGTGTGGAACGTAATACGAAAAATTCCCCGGACGGAGCTGTTTGAAGCCCCGGCCGGGGTAAATTAAGTTAAATATTTAAACAATAATGGCTAAAGAACTTATCAAACCGGACTACTTGTTCGAGGTCAGTTGGGAAGTCTGCAACAAAGTCGGCGGTATCTATACCGTGATAGCAACGAAATCCCTCTACCTCAGCAGTGAATTCAGGAGAAATCACATCATGGTGGGTCCGGATGTATGGATGAACACGGAAAGCAATCCTGACTTCATTGAAGATCCGCTTCTTTACAGATCATGGCGTCTGCAGGCGGCTTCTAAAGGCCTCCGCGTCCGTGTCGGAAGGTGGAATGTGCCAGGCAAACCTACAGCTATCCTGGTGGATTTCAAACAATTCCTGACAGAACAGAATGCAATTCTGACTGAGTTCTGGAAAAACTTTGGTGTAGATTCCCTGACAGGAAACTGGGATTATCGTGAGTCCGCATTGTTCGGATATGCGGCAGGTCGTGTGATTGAGAGCTTCTACAGATTCAATCTTGAATCTTCCGACAAGGTCGTCGCTCAATTTCATGAGTGGATGACCGGAGCAGGTCTGCTCTATCTCAAATCCACCGATGTTCCTGTAGCAACGGTATTTACTACTCATGCAACCGTCATCGGACGTTGCATCGCAGGCAACAACCTGCCTTTGTATGACAATATGCAGCACTATGATGCAGATGAAATGGCAAGACGTTTCAACGTAATCGCCAGACACTCATTGGAGAAGAAGTCTGCACAGTACTGTGACATCTTCACGACTGTAAGCGAAATTACTGCCAGGGAATGTGAACAGTTCCTGGCAAGACCGGTCGATGTGGTTACACCGAACGGATTCGAACCGAGTTTCACCCCTGAAACCGATGAGCAGTTCGAGTGCCTTCGTGGAGCATCAAGAAAGAAACTCCTCACAGTTGCCTCAGCCATGTGCGGCGAAGACGTGCCGGACAATGCATTGCTTGTTGGCATCGGAGGAAGGTATGAATGGAAGAATAAAGGTATCGATGTTTTCGTTGACGCTCTTGACAAGATCAACAAAACAGATTTCAAAGGTAAATGCGTTCATGCATTCATCATGGTACCTGCCGGTCACAATGGCCCGGACAAGCAGCTCGCAGCCAAGCTTGCAGGCAATCCGTCAAACTATGTGACAAGGACTTCCCACTATTTGATGAACGGAGAATATGACTCTGTGAACAGGCGTCTGAACGAGTTGCATTTCAACAATGCGCTCGGTGACAAGGTTAAGGTTTATTTCATTCCTTCATATCTGAACGGGAATGACGGCATTTTCAATATGTCGTACTATGAACTCCTTGCCGGCATGGACCTTACCCTGTTCCCTTCATATTACGAACCTTGGGGCTACACTCCTCTTGAAAGCCTTGCTTTCAGGGTGCCTACCCTCACGACAAGCCTTGCAGGCTTCGGAATGTGGGTGCGTTCGCACTACAAAGGTGAGCATCCGGGCATCACAGTACTTGACAGGACAGACTCCAACTATTTTGAGGTTGTGGATGGAGTGGCACAGCGAGTGCTGGAAATGGCGCAGCTCGGCAAGGCTGAAAGGACGGCTTATGCGGAGAATGCAAGAGAAGTCTCTGAAATCGCCCTTTGGGAAAACAATATCATTTATTACAAGGAAGCATATTCCAAATCATTAGAGAAAATTATTTCGCTCAACGGAAAATATCCGAAAGCGAGAAATGAAAAACATATTATGCAGTACAGAAAATTTGAAGTAAACCAACCAACCTGGAACAGCGTATTCGTATCACGCCATCTTCCAGAGCGTCTTAAAGATCTGGAAACTCTTTCAAAGAACCTTTGGTGGTGCTGGAACGAATCAGCCAAGAATCTTTTCAAATCAATTGATCCGCAGGCATGGGAGGCATCAGGCCAGAACCCTATTGCAATGCTCGACAGAGTAAGCCTCAAGAGATATCAGAAATTGGAGAAGGACACCAAGTTCCTTGCAGATCTCAAGGCCGTTACCGATGAGTTCAATGAGTACATGGCCCTCAAGGCACAGAGAACCACTCCTTCAGTGGCATATTTCTGCATGGAGTACGGCCTTGATACATCACTCAAGATTTATTCTGGTGGTCTCGGTATCCTTGCCGGTGACTACATCAAGGAGACTTCCGACATGAACACCAACCTTGTGGCTGTCGGTCTCCTTTACAGATATGGTTATTTCAACCAGAAACTTACCGCACAGGGCGAGCAGGTCGCTGAGGACGTAGCTCAGGATTTCATGAAGATTCCTGCAAGTCCTGTCCGCGACGAGAACGGCAACTGGATCACAATCAGCGTGGCATTCCCAGGACGTACCCTCAATGCAAGGGTATGGAGGGTTGATGTCGGCAGAACCGAACTCTATCTTCTTGATACAGACTTCCCTGATAACCTTCCAGAGGACAGGTCAATCACCTACAACCTCTACGGTGGTGATTGGGAGAACCGTCTCAAACAGGAGCTCCTCCTCGGTGTCGGCGGTATCCGTGCACTTCGCAAACTCGGTTTCAACCCTCAGGTATATCACTGCAACGAGGGCCATGCAGCATTCATCGGACTTGAGAGACTTCGTGAACTCATTCAGGATCAGAACCTTGAGTTCCAGGAGGCCCTTGAGGTCGTAAGGTCATCATCTCTCTTTACAACCCATACTCCGGTTCCTGCAGGACATGATGCATTCGATGAGGGACTTCTCCGCAAATACATCGGCCACTATCCGCAGCGTCTGAAAATCGACTGGGAGACAATGATGGGACTTGGAAAGAACAATGGTGCAGACGTTCATGAGAAATTCTCAATGAGTATCCTCGCAGCCAACATTTCACAGGAAGTTAACGGCGTTTCATGGCTTCACGGTGAAGTCAGCCGCGACATCCTTGGTCACATGTGGCCTGGCTACCTCCCTGAGGAGCTTCACGTAAGCTATGTAACCAACGGTGTACACTATCCTACATGGACTGCACCGGAGTGGAAGGCCGTACATGCAAGGGTATTCGGCGAAGAGTTCAAGACCCACCACTATGACAAGTCTTGCTTCGACGGCATCTACAAAGTGTCTGACGAGGAAGTATGGAACATCCGCACTTCACTCCGCAAGAAACTCATCGATGAGGTAAAACGCAGACTATCAGACCCTTCTGCATCAAATCACTACTCGCCACGTCAGGTTGTCCGCATCAAGGAGACCCTTCGTGACGATGTGCTTACAATCGGATTCGCAAGACGTTTCGCAACTTATAAGAGGGCACACCTTCTTTTCCGTGACCTCGACAGACTCGACCAGATTGTCAACGACCCTAAACAGCCGGTACAGTTCCTCTTTGCAGGAAAGGCTCACCCTGCAGACAAGGCAGGTCAGGATCTTATCAAGATGATCGTCGATATCTCTAAACAGGAAAGATTCATCGGTAAGATTGTATTCGTGCCAAACTACGACATCACAGTAGCCAAATATCTCGTACAGGGAGTTGACGTTTGGATGAACAACCCTACACGTCCTCTTGAGGCATCAGGTACATCCGGAGAGAAAGCTGCCATGAACGGCGTAATGCATTTCTCCGTTCTCGACGGATGGTGGGTTGAAGGATATAAGAAAGGTGCCGGCTGGGCACTTCCTATGGAGCGCACTTACGACGACCAGAACTATCAGGACGAGCTCGATGCTGCAACAATCTACAACATCATCGAGAATGAAATCGCTCCAACCTTCTACAACAAGAGCCTTTCAACCGGCCGCTCAACAGACTGGATCGAGTATATCAAGAATACAGTGGCAATGGTAGCATGCAACTTCACTACCAATCGTATGCTCACTGACTACATCAACCAGTACTATGAGCCACAGTCTCAGAGGTATGAGCACATTGTTGCTAACGACTTTGCAGAGGCACGCGAGATAGCTGCTTGGAAGAAGAAACTTCGCCGTGAGTGGGGTAATGTTGAAGTAGTTTCAGCGAAGATGCCTGACAGCAACAGCGACAATGTGGCAATCGGAAACGATTTCCATGCAGAGGTTGTCCTC
This sequence comes from Candidatus Cryptobacteroides sp., assembly GCA_051889855.1. GTDB lineage: Bacteria > Bacteroidota > Bacteroidia > Bacteroidales > UBA932 > Cryptobacteroides. Next base: position 5,155 of record JBJFDE010000070.1, read on the forward strand.
AACATCGGTAACCTCAATCCTGAGGAAATCGGAGTTGAAGTTCTCTTCGCTACAGTTGACAACAAGGGCAAGTTCCACATCCAGGAGAGATATGACTTTACACCGGCATACTCACAGGATGGCCAGGCCAAGTATGTGGCAACCCTCAACCCTGACCGTTCAGGACTCTATCAGGTTGCCGGCAGGATTTATGCTAAGAACAGCAAACTTCCACACAGACAGGACATCGAACTTGTAAGATGGTTGTAGCAACCGGTTTTTTCGACGGTGTCCACATCGGACACCGTCTGGTTATAGAGCAGCTTGTCAAGGCTGCTGCAGTACGCGGGGATAAGAGCATGGTCATAACATTCTGGCCTCATCCCCGCAATGTATTGCAGCAGGAAGCCCGCTCCTTGCGGCTGCTTACCACCTTGGATGAAAAGAAGGCTCTTCTTCATTCGCTCGGGGTGGACTATGTGGAGGTACTCCAGTTCACAAAGGAATTCAGCCGTATGACTACTGAGGAGTATCTTCGCGACATAGTACGCGGGAAATATGGAGCAACTGCCATTCTGTTGGGATATGACAACAGAATGGGAGCTGATTCCCTTGACAGCAGCACGGTCGCAAAAGTGGCTGAAAGCCTGTCCATAGATGTAATCAGGACCGGTGTAGTGCCATTTCAGGGAGAATGCGCTGTAAGTTCCACAATAATTCGCGAGTGCATCAGCCGTGGAGACATCCTCAGTGCTGAGAAGATGCTCGGCTACCGTTACACCATCAAAGGGGTTGTCGTTGAAGGAAACAGGGTTGGCCGCACCATTGGCTTCCCGACTGCAAACCTGCAGCTCTATGAGCCTCTGAAACTGCTTCCAGGGAATGGTGTCTATCTGGTAGGTGTACATGCTCTTGGTAAGGATTATATGGGCATGTGCAACATAGGTTGCCGCCCGACCTTGGGAGAAGGACGCTCGCGCACTATAGAAACCAATATTTTTGATTTTGATGAGGACATTTATGGCCTCGACCTTGAACTTTCGTTCATTTCCAAGATAAGGGACGAGAAGAAATTCAATGGTTTGGGTTCCTTGTCTGTCCAATTGGCAAAGGATCGGGAGGCTTGTCTTGACATCATCGGAAGAATGTCCTGACAGGATAGCTTTTCCAAAAATAATTTGTATATTTGCAATCAGTCTAAGGGTTCTGTTGTAAACAAACAGGACTCCTTATTTATTATGTTGTTTTTGAGGAGAAATTAATATGGAAATTCACTACATGACCCAGGATGGTCTGGACAAATTGAAGAAGGAACTGGCAGATGCCATTGCGCAGAGGCCGGTTATTTCCGCACAGATAGCCGAGGCAAGAGACAAAGGTGACCTGTCGGAAAATGCAGAATATGAAGCTGCAAGGGAAGCTCAGGGCCTTCTTGAGCTGAATATCGCCAAATTGCAGAACCTTGTAGCCAATGCAAGGGTGATTGACGAGAAGCAAATCGGTACGGACAAGGTGCAGATGCTCAACAAGGTGAAGGTCAAGAACCTTGCAAACGGGCAGATCATGAACTTTACCCTCGTGGGCGAAAGCGAAGCTGATTTCAAAGCAGGAAAGCTTGCAGTCAAGACTCCTATCGGTCAGGCTCTCATGGGCCATTCTGCCGGAGAAATCGTCGAGGCAAGGGTACCTGCCGGCGTTATCAAATTCGAGATACTTGAGATAACTCTGTAAGTTTCAGTGCATTATGGCAACAATCTTTACTAAAATAGCCAAGGGGGAGATTCCTTCATACAAGGTGGCTGAGAACGATGATTTCTATGCTTTCCTGGATATCAACCCACTTGCTCAGGGACACACACTTGTGATTCCAAAGAACGTGGAGGATGACTATATTTTCAATCTGGACGACCCTACCTATCAGGGACTGTGGGATTTTGCCCGCAAGGTGGCAGCAGCTCTGAAAGCTGCGGTTCCATGCAAGAGGGTGGGTGTCGCCGTGCTTGGAATGGAAGTCCCTCACACCCATATCCACCTTGTCCCTCTCAACACAGAGGCCGATATGGACTTCAGAAAGGAGAAACTGGCATTGAAGCCGGAGGAGTTTGCCGCAATTGCAGAATCCATAAATAAAGAATATGTCAAGATTTGTTAAAATATTGCCGGCGATGCTGGCCGCAGCTCTTGTTTGTGCTTCATGTGGCAAAAAGGCTGCAATTGAAGGAATCCTGGCTCAGGCACCCTCTTCTGAGGTGATAGTCAAAGTTCTGGATGTCAACAGGCTGGAGACAATTGATACCATACGTACCGGTTCTGACGGTAAGTTTTCATACAAGTTGGAAATTGAAAAAGGCCAGCCCGAATTTGTATATCTTTTCCATTCTGACAAAAAGATTGCATCCTTGCTTCTTGAAAGAGGAGACCGGGTAAGTGTGGAAGCCGATACATTGGGCAATTGGACTGTGTCCGGCTCTGAAGAATCAGAAAAGCTTGCCAATGTCGAGAAATCATACAACGATGCACTCAGCCGCATGCAGGCACTTTCCAATGCACTGTCGGCTGCCGATCCGAATTCTTCCGAAGCGCAGGAAATCAAACGCAGGATGGGACAGGAATATGTTTCATATTACCGCGACCGCGTGAGATATATCATGGAGAACAGCCACTCTCTAACAATTATTCCGGTATTCTACCAGAGACTTGGCGACAACCTCCCTGTCTTCGGACAGAGCACCGACGCAATTCATTTCTCGAATGCATGTGACTCGCTCATGACCGTATATCCTGAGTCAAAATATGTAAAGGCATTGCTTGGCGAAGCAAAGAGCCGCAACAATTACATGGATCTCGAAATGAGACTGAAAAATGCCACTGAAATCGGTTTCCCTGACATCAGCCTGCCTGATATCAATGCCCAAAAGGTGACATTGAGCAATCTCGAATCAAAGGTTGTTATGGTGCAGTTCTGGAGTGCAGCTGAGGCTTCCCAGAAAATGTTCAACCAGGATGTCCTCAAGCCTGTATATGACGAGTTCCATGGGCGTGGCTTCGAGATTTATCAAGTGTCGCTTGACACTGACAAGACTATGTGGGCGCGTGTGGTGAAGGAGCAGAAAATGCCTTGGATAAGCGTCTGTGATTCTCGTGGCAGCGCTTCCCCTTATGTGACTTTGTATAATATTCCGGCACTGCCTGCAACATACATAATCAGCAATGGCGCTTTGGTTGACGGAAAGGTAGTGGACGCAAAATCCCTCAGGAAACTGCTCGAGGGCCTATTGAAATAAAGACTGCGGATTGCAAAATAAAAGAAACTGTCCTGAATTTTCAGAACAGTTTCTTTTTGCTTACGGTCGCCACGAATTCCTTAAGATAGAAAGGTTCGAAATAGGCTACGTCCCTGAATCTGCCTTCGCGGAACTCCTTCAGCGCCGGGGCGAGCATTGCTTTGGCATCAGGACAGCACTGCATGAATGATGCATTTGGAGAAACAATGGTCCCTTCGCATTTTTGGGCTCCGTCTCCGATGAAAAGTACCTTTCCCTGTGAAAGATAATCGCTAAAGCTGTCTGAGTCAATGATTACAGGGGCAACTTCAGTCAGAGGGGTGCCGTCGGGACGGAATACTGCCGTATATACCTCCATCCTGCGAGCATCCACCATAGGGACTATATAGCTGTAATCCATTGGATTATCTACTTTTGCAACGAGGGTGTCGAGGGTACCGGCAGCAAGCAGCGGTTTATGTGAACCGAAGCACAGGCCCTTTGCGGTGGATACTCCCACACGAAGACCCGTATATGATCCGGGGCCCATGCTGACGCATACGGCATCACAGTCAGATATGCCTATCTGCATTTCCTGAAGCATTTCCTGAATGAAAACTGCAGTGAGGGATGCGTGTGCCTTTGGAGCAGAACTCTCTCTGTATGAGACTATTTCTCCATCTTGGGCTATCGCGCACGAACAGAGAGCAGTGGATGTTTCTATGAGTATTATTCTTTCCATAAGAGGTTATATCAAAGATTGGCCAGGTCATCTGGCATTGCCCACAAGTTCTTTCAGATAAGGGAATACTGAATTCGCCGTATCTTTTATCGGATTATAAAGTCTGGATTCGAGCAGAGTTTCCTCCTTTACGAGGTGGAATCTTGCATTGACTGAGTTGAACGCCAGAATGACCAGACCTACAATCAGAATGCATTTCAGCAGGGAGAAAATGACTCCCAGCAATTTGTTCAGCCAGCCCAGCATCACTATTTTGACAGTAGCTTCAAGCAGTTTTGCCAAAGCCCCGAGGGCCAGTATCACCAGCACGAGGATAAGTGCGAATGCAACAATCTGGAGAATCTGTCCCGATGCTTCGATATACTGCCCGATCCATCCTGCGACAATTTTGGAGAACTTGAATGACATCCAAATTCCGGCGATTATCGCAATGATGGCGATTACCTGAGCTATGAAACCTTTTCTGAACCCCTGGATAATGGCAGGTATGAAACATATAAGAATAATGGCATCCAGTATATTCATATATTGTCTTAAAATAATTATATTTGCAGTTTGAAAAAATCCGTAAGGATTCCAGCGCACAAAAGTAAGAAAAAAACAATAAATATATATGGCATTCAAAGAATATAAAGGACTGGACCTTGTCGGCATCGGCAACGAGGTCCTGGACAGATGGAAAAAGAATCATGCATTTGAGAAGTCTCTTGAGCTGAGGGAGGGGGCACCTGAATTCGTTTTCTTCGAGGGACCGCCTTCAGCCAACGGTATGCCGGGCATTCACCATGTCATGGCACGTTCG
>JBJFDE010000071.1:0-2697 GCA_051889855.1 Candidatus Cryptobacteroides sp.
CGCCAGGAGGGAAAGGATGTAGTTCCAGACGATGAGGTGGTCGGTTTCATTGAGAAGCTCATGGCGCATGCCGGGAAATATTTTGCTTGTAACCGTCTTATAACCAACGGATTTCATCAGGGCTACGACTCTCTGGAAATCCGCGTCAGATCCTCTGCAGGGATCATCGGCACCTGAGAGAAAATGAACCGGCATATCCGGATGCAGGGTGGACCAGCCGTCCGGATTGAAGCAATCCTGCATCAGGGCGAGGAAATTGGAGTAGCCGTTTGCAGTGAACGAGAACTGGCAAAGTCTGTCGTTTTTATATTTTTCGAGAGCATCCTTATCGGAACACGCCCATGCGTTGGGATAACCTTCCTTCCTGAAACGACGGTTCAGCACTGCGGAAGCCGTCTTTTGCACCAGGCCGAGGTGGAGATGACCTGCGCCAAGTTTTACAATGGCATCAAAAAACAGTTTTCCCAAACCGGCAGCGCGGTTTATCCTTGGTGTGCCGCAAAGGATGAGCCTGTCTATATTCACATCGTAACGTTTTGAATATGAACGGGCCGCGAGAGAACCCATGCTATGACCAATCAAGATATATGGATGCATGGAAAATTTATCCATGGCCCATTTCCTGACCACCTCCATATCATCAACCATAGCCATCCATCCCCCATCATACATATATCCGAGGTCATCATCACATTTCACGGAAGCACCATGGCCCCGATGGTCATGGATGACACAGACATACCCGTTCCCGGCAAGAAACTCCATGAACGGGAAAAAACGTTCCTTGTGGCCGCACATTCCGTGGGCAATCTGCACGATACCCCTGGCCCGCTCCTGAGGGCCAAAAACAGCGACCGACAGGAGCAAATTATCGGACGAGGCCATAAGCTGCACGTCCGTATTTCTGAATATTCTCTGCATGATGAATGACGAAACTTATCTGCTGTATCGAATTCAAAAATAGTATTTTTGTCCGCTATTTCCAAAGCAGACTTATATCATACCTGAACGGAGGAATAGGACCGGAGAGGTCAGGATGCCAATCCTTATCAAGGTCAAGGGTTTGGGGAGGCTGACTAAAAAGTCTGTCATGTCGAGCGAAATCCGGAGGATGTAGTCGAGACATCTATTGATAATCAATGAATTATCAAGATCTCTCCATTCGCTTCGCTCAGTCGAGATGACAATTTAAGACTTTTTAGTCAGCCTCGTAATGGTTTTACTTTCTGAAAGAAAAAGAATACTAATACAAGAAGCCAAATAGCCAAAGCGGGATACGGTTGCCAAGTCCGACCTCTGTATCATCTACTGCAAGGTAGCTGTCTGGGATATCGGCAATCTGGTTAAATGTTTTGCCCTTGCCTCCAACCTCGAACAGATGTTTTCCATCAATCAGAAAGTCTCCTTTTTTGGGGTAGGTGACGTCGTGGCTCACTTTTAATTGGCTTAAGAAGAAGGTCTCCCGCTCATTGCCCTTATCTACTACAGGGCAGAGCACGTGCATAAGATTCGTATTGCCAAGGAATATCTTCTCTGGTTTAGTCAGGGATTTGTAGTTCTTGGCCTTTGCAGAAAGAAGCCCAAGCACCTGCGCTTTGTCAAGGGCATACAACATCCTTAATCCCAACTCATTATCGGTAGAAAGTTGCCGCCATAGCTCCGACATATTCGGTTCGAATGGGACATGCTCACTGATAATCATCAACAACTTCTTAACCTTCTGGAGTGTATCAAAGGTAACTCTTTCAACAGAGGGAAGGTCTGAATCTATCACAACTGTGACTATTTCCCTTAACCGGGTAGGAAAATCTTCCAGAGATTCAAGATAGAAAGGGTAATATCCGTGCTCAAGATAAGCTTCAAATAGAGGGGCCACTCTAATCTTGCTTACAATCCGCATAGCCTCTTTGACGTGACAGGACAAAATTTGGTCAAGTGAAATAGCCTCCCCGTGGTATATGTCTTCCAACTCAAGATATTCTCGGAAAGAGAGCCCGTAAAGGGTATATGAGGTCTGACGACGGGACATATCCACTTTGGCATTGTCCATAACAAGAAGCGAACTGCTTGTATAGACAATGCTCATATCAGGGAAACCGTCATAGATATTTTTAAGCATCGTAGCCCATCCCTCATAACGGTGAACTTCATCCAGATAGAGGCGCATAATTCCGTGCCTGTATGCCCAATCCACCAAATCCATCAGGCTATGGGAGGCAAACCAGAGATTATCCAGAGAAGCGTAGAGAGTCTTATCAACATCTTCATAATTCTCCAGAATGTTCTGGAGAAGCATAGTCGTTTTACCCACGCCGCGTGCTCCCTTTATGCTGATAATCCGGGATTTCCAGTTGATTTGACTGTAAAGATACCTCTTGAATCGGAGGCTCACCTTCGCCAATTTTCTGTGGTAGGTATCAAATAAGGGTTGCAGTTCAATCTGTTCCATAACTATCAATGTTGAATTTAACTGCGAAGATAATTATTTTATGGTTGAAACCATAAAATTTTGTGTTTTTTTATGGTTCTAAAAATAATTTTATAGTCAGAATCCTTTTGCAATCTGAGCTTCGAGAGTTTAACCTGAATTATTCATAAAGAAAGTAAAGGAATCCTCATATTATTTGGTAATCAGAGGATTAAGTGACTTACAAAAAATAAGTTGCATCAGTTGGCCGGTTTGACGAGGTAGTTCCA
>JBJFDE010000072.1:0-9923 GCA_051889855.1 Candidatus Cryptobacteroides sp.
GTCTATACCATTGAACATGTATGGTTTAGCGGACAGGAAAAAGATATTTATTTCCCTGCCGGAACGAGCGGTTTCTACTACAATGCGGTCGATCCTTGGGTGTCATCGGAAGACCGTGAATTCGATCTCGTCTATTCAAATGAGCCAGTTTCTCTGAAAGTACAGCAGTGGGAAGGAAAGAATTACACCGAGAAATACTACAACATCATCCTCAACACCAACACCATGAAGCTTCAGGTGCTTCAGGAGCGTGGAAACAGGTTCTGGATAACTGGCAGCAGCCTCAGCTGGGAGCTGAAGAAATATGAAATGGATGTTGACCAGGCTGCAGGGAAAGCAACGTGGAGCGGATATCTGAAAGCGGGAGAATTCAAGATTCACGGTGAAACAATGTGGCTTGACAATGACGGCAACTTCACTTGGAATGGCCCTGACAGCCAGAATGGTTCAGGGGAATGGTATTTCTATGATGATTCCCGTGAAAACGGAGTTTCCATGAACAGTTTTGATGACAAGAAATGGAATGTAGAAGCCGGCTATTACAGTATGGAATTCAACTACAAGGCAAGCCCGATGACTTTCGTCATAACCAGGAAGGAGAGCCTTGACCTGAAGGTAAATGACAAGGCTCTGGCATATTCCGGCAACAATGAATATACCATCGAGACCGAGTTTACGAAAGGTGAATCTTTCGTTCTGAGCGGCTGCAAGAACCTTGAATATGTAAGGATGGATCCTGACTTCCTGAAGGATGGCAAATTCAATGCGAAGACCGGCACATACAGATTCATCCTTCATCTCCAGTCACATGACAGCAACTGGTCAAATGGAGAAAATCAGAACCCTACATGTTCATATACCATGTTCAAGGGCCTGAACAATGGCGGGACATACAGCACTTTGATCCTTTCCGGCAACGGTGTGGCAAATCTGTCAATCAACAATCAGGTTGGATGGACAGTCACTTCAGATTTCCAGCCGTTCATGGCAGAAGTGGAGGATAATGTGTTCCAGTTTACAGGCCGGTACAAGGGACCTTGGGATTGTTGTGAGCCTTATGACCGTTGGACATGGAATCTGGATTTCAAATATTTCGGTGATACCAATTGGGGCTGGGGTATTCCTAACGGGGTAAATCTTGTTGACAATACAGGCAGAATATGTCAGACCTCTGAAGGCAACCTGACCTGGAGCGATTCAAACAACAAGTGGGACGACTACAGCAGCTATCGCATCACAGTGAACAGGAACACCGAACCTCATACCGTAACCTTCGACAAGTTGTAATCAGTTAATATCAAGTTATGAAGAAACTCCTGTTGGCATTTCTGTCAATGTTTCTTTTCATGGCTTTCAACCCTGGAAACTCAGCCTGGGCCCAGATAACCGGGCTGAGTTTTTCAATGGAGAACCAGCCGTTGTCGGCATACATAAGCCATATCGAGGAAACGACAGATTATGTTTTCTTTTTCAACAAAGAAGTAGATACATCCATCCGCATCACTCTCTCTGCAAATGGAGAGCCTATAGATGTGGTCCTGCGCAAAATGTTCGAGAACACGGACATTGAATACAGCCTGAAAGGCAACCAGATTTCTCTCAAGAAGAAACAGGTATCGAAACCTGTTTCAGGAAAACATACCGTAAGCGGAATTGTCACTGACTCCGGTTCGGATGAGACACTCATAGGTGTAGGTGTCATGATCAAGGGTACCAATCAGGGTACAATTACTGATGAGGACGGTGCATACTCCATTGAGGTTGACCAGAACGCAACCCTCATTTTCTCCTATGTCGGTTTCAGGAACTCGGAAGTCCTTGTCGGCGACCTGGCAATCCTGAATGTAAAAATGGAGCCCGACAATGAAATCATGAGTTCTGTGGTCGTGGGTGCGGGAGTGCAGAAAAGGATTTCTGTGACGGGTTCAATCACCTCGATGGAAGGAAGCAGATTGAAAGCCCCGTCATCCTCACTGACCAACAATCTTGCTGGTCAGCTCTCCGGTGTCATTTCCGTGACAACCAGCGGCGAACCCGGCAGTACGTCTTCTTTCTACATACGAGGCATCAACACGTTCGGCGGAAGGAGCACACCTTTGATCATGCTTGACGGAGTCGAGATTTCATCCGCTGACCTCAACAACATACCTTCGGAGACCATAGAGTCATTTTCCATCCTCAAAGATGCTTCTGCAACTGCCATCTATGGAGCTCGTGGTGCCAACGGTGTGATGCTCATCACCACCAAGACTGGTACTGAGAACACCAAGGCGAAGATCAACGTGACATACGAACATTCCTTCCTCCAGCCAGTGAACGTGGTGGAATATACAGACGGTGTCACCTTCATGGAGACATACAACTATGCCCAGAAGATGCGATCATCCAATCCGACACCGAAATACAGTGATGTCAAGATTGCAGGAACCAGAGACAGGATAAATGAATATGTATATCCTGATGTGGATTGGTACAGCCTGATGCTCAAGAAGTTCACTATGAACGAGAGGGCAAACATCAATATCCAGGGCGGTGGCTCGCATGTGACTTATTATATGAGCCTTCAGCTCAACCACGACAGCGGAGTTCTCAATGTCCCTAAGAACTACTCTCTGGACAACAATCATAACCAGATGAGATATATCTTCCAGAATAATCTTCAGTACAAAGTGACCCCATCCACGACTCTGGGACTGAGGATGAACGCGCAGATATCCAACCTCAAGTCCCCGAACACCTCTACGGGAGAGATTTTCAGTCAGGTGTATTACAACAACCCGGTGCTATACCCGGCTATGTTCCCGGATGACGGCAGCGGATACATAAAATTCGGATCGGATTTCATCAATTCATTGAGCTACTTCAACAATCCTTATGCGAACATGCTCAACTCCTTCAAGGAAGTGAATGAGAACAAGTTGAATGTTTCCCTGAATTTTGACCAGAAACTGGATTTCATAACACAAGGCCTTTCCGTGACGGCTCTTGTAAATTTCAACTCATGGTCTTATTCTTCCTACACTCGTTCCCTGACTCCTTATCTCTACCGTGTAGTACCGGGAAGCTACAATATCGTGGCAGACCGTTATGCGTTGGAACTTCTTCGTGAGGGTGAAACCTATATAAATCAGTCGGATGTTTACAGGACGTCGGACAACCTTTTCTATTTCGATGCCAGACTCAATTACAACAGGCGTTTCGGAAAACATACCGTTACAGGAATGCTGATGTACATGATGAGGCAGTTCAGGGCTTCAGTTCTTCCAAGCCGCAATCAGGGCCTTTCCGGACGAGCAACCTACGATTATGACAACCGTTATCTGGCGGAGGTCAACTTCGGTTACAATGGTACTGAAAGGCTTGCCAAAGGTGAGCGCTTCGAGTTCTTCCCGGCCATGTCTCTCGGATGGGTGATAAGTAATGAAAAATTCTGGGATCCGTTGAAAAAGGTCGTTTCACACTTGAAACTCAGGACATCCTACGGTCTTGTGGGAAGCGACGAAACCGGTGGAAGCGGAGCACCATACTATATGTATATGTACTCTGTCAACCTCAATGGAGGGCCATATTTCCAAAGCGGACAGCAGGGTAACTATTCCTACGAGTACCAAGGACCGGTCATAACCGGTTATCCAGTGGAGAATCCTTCCTGGGAAAGGTCGAAGCAGTTTGACGTCGGTGTGGACCTTCATCTGTTCAATGACCTTCAGATCGTTTTCGACTATTTTGACTATCAGAGGGAACGGATACTCATCGAAAGGGCCTCATTCCCTGACATAATGGGTTATATGGGTGTTAAGCCATGGGCAAACCTTGGAAAGGTCCGCAACAGGGGAGTTGAGTTCAGTGTCAACTATCGTAAAGAAATCATTCCGGATCTGACCGTGGACCTGAGGGGTAATTTTACATATTCAGCCAATGAACTTGTTTATAAAGATGAGCCGGATTATGAATATTCATGGCAGACAGAGACCGGTAAGCCTTTGAATGCTCTCTACGGATATATCTGCGATGGCTTTTTCGAGAATCAGGAGGATATAGACAGACATGCAGACCAGACATTCTTCGGAAGCCATGTCATGCCGGGAGACTTGAAGTACAGGGACATAAACGGTGATTGCGCCATCACATCGGAAGACAAAGTGATGTTGTCACCTTATGGTTCAAATCCTGGAATACAATATGGATTCGGTGTCAGCCTCGCGTGGAAGCAGCTCGATGTCAGCGTGTTCTTCAATGGTTCTGCAAAACGCAAGATCATGCTCGATCCTGCATGGGTGCAGCCGTTCAACCAATCATGGACGGCAGACCGCAACCTGATGCAGTGGATTGCTGACGGATACTGGAAGGAAAATGCAGACAATTCGTCCGCAGTCTGGCCAAGACTTGGAACAGCCCAGGCTCAGCAGGAGAACAACCTTGTACCAAGTTCATTCTGGGTGAAGGATGTAAGTTTCCTACGTTTCAAGACTCTGGAGGTGGGATATTCATTCCCTCATTGCAGAGTTTATCTGAGTGGTGACAATCTCTTTGTCTGGTCTCCGTTCAAGTATTGGGATCCGGAATTGTATTTCAGTACTTATCCTTTAAGCCGGACAGTCAACATAGGTGTTCAAGTAAATTTCTAATACGATGAAAATTAAACAAATTTATAAACTGTTCATATCTTTGCTTGCTGCATCGTGCCTCTTTTCGTGCAGTTATCTCGATGTTGTTCCTCCGGAGACTGAGGGACCGGATGACTTCCTGCTTGAGGCGGAAGATGCATTGAAGTACCTTTACGGTTGTTATGGAACACTTCTGAATAATAATGCCAAGGTTTTGTCTTACAATACTTTGTCCTTTGGAAGTGACGAAGTCGTAGGGCCTGAGACCGTCTATGACCATTTCAGGAAACAGCAGTGCAATCAGATAACAGGTTACAATGTGGCTGACAACGGAGGTGTTTGGGGACCATATTACCAAGGCATCGGATACTGCAACAAATTCATAGCGGATCTTTCAACGTACGAAGTAAAGAATCTTACCACCAGTGATAAGGTGAATTATTTTGCAGAAGCGAAGTTCCTCAAGGCTTATTACCATTACAAACTTATGTCTGCCTGCGGACCGATACCTATCATTGATTCCCAGTTGCCGATGTCATTGCCTAAGGAAGAAATCCCGGGGCGCTCCCATTTCGATGCATGCGTGGATTATGTAGTGAAAATCTGTGACGAAGTCTATCCTGACCTGGAGAAGAACTTCGATTACAACGACCGCTACTATGGACGCGCTACGAAAATGGCAGCCAAGATGCTGAAGGCAAAAGTCCTTGTTCTTGCGGCATCACCGCTATGGAACGGCTCATTCCCTGACAAATCATGGAAGAACGAAAAGTATGAAACGCCGGGCTACGGCTACGAACTTGTTTCCAGATCCTATGACCCGCAGAAATGGGTGAGAGCCGAGAAAGCATGTCTGGAGGCTATTGAGGAGGCACATGCCGAAGGTTACAAGCTCTTTGATCTTGCAGAGTCCGAAGCTCTCAGGCAGGCAGATGGAATAGCCCTGCCTAAGGTTCCTGTCAGCGATGAGGCTGCAAGGGAAGAGATTGCAAAACGTACCATGCTGATGCGTTATGTGACTGTCGCAAGGCCAAATCAAGGCAATAAGGAGATATTGTGGGGTTGTCTGTGGCTCAACAATGAGATATGCTCCTGGGCATCATATCCGCATTTCGTATTGGTGCGCGAAAACGGTCAGCCGGCAGGAGGATGGGGTATGATAAGCCCTACTCTCCAAACCGTTGAGTCCTTTTTTACAAAGAATGGAAAGCGACCCGCAGATGACCCATTGTTCCCAGGCGAGGGAGATTGGTTCAGACGGGCCGGATTTGATGGAGTGCAGGAGAATGTCATCAACCTCTGTGCGAACCGTGAGCCTCGTTTCTATGCAGCGGTGTCATTTGACGGAGACGAGTATTCACCAGTTATTGCCAATGGCTCACCTCTTTATATCAATGCGCTGAACCCTGATGAGAATGGTTACAATACAGATAAATATGGTGTCAACAACAATTCCCGTACTGGATTTTGGAACAAGAAGCTTGTTCATCCGAACACTCGTTATGATAAATGGGGAAATGACAACACCGGTTCATGTATCGACCATCCGTGGGCAATTTTCAGGCTTGGGGATCTCTATCTTATGTATGCTGAGGCTTGTGCCCACACTGGAAACATTGCGCAGGGGCTTGAGTATCTCAACAGGATCAGAAAGAGGGCCGGTGTGCCGGAATATACCATGGCGGAAGTGTCTGAACCTGAAATCTTTCTCAAGGCTGTGCTTGAAGAGAGATTCAGCGAACTCTATCTTGAGGGAATGCGTCTGGAAGATGTCAGACGTTATGTGAACGGCCCTAAATATATGAGCCATGATTGCTATCAGGGACTCAATGTCCTTGCAAAGAATCCGACTTTCGAGACTTTCAATGTTAGGACAAACGTAGAACAGCAGTATATGTGGCACAACAGAATGTATCTGCAGCCGGTTCCGGATCGGGAAGTATATGCAAATCCTCAGATGGTGCAGGCTCCTCTTTATTAAAATCTCTATATTATCATGAAAACGAGTATATACAAATATTTATCTGTCCCTGTGCTGGCTGCAGTCCTTCTGTCTTGTTCTGACAAGGCAATGGATATATTTCCAGAACAATACAAGACCATTGTCTATATCAAGGAGAGTTCGGCGAATTATGTGACGATTGATGCAACGGCCGCCAACACATCATTTGATTTTACGGTCTGCAAGGGAGGCAGCGAGATATCCAATGAAGCCGATGCCCGTATCACTCCTCTGACTCAGGATTATGTTGATGAACAGTACAATTCATCTGAAAGCAATATCCAGTATCGTGTCCTGCCTGAGGATGCCTGGTCTGTTGATAGCCCGATGAACATGCATTTTTCGAGTGAAGATACCTACAAGGTAGTGTCATATACGCTGATTTCTGAAAGGCTTGCGGCTTTGACGTCCGAAAATCCTAAAGTACGTTACATCATCGGGTTCAGCCTGGACAGCAAAACTGCATCTGTAAATGAAAAGTATTCAAGATATATTTGTGAGATCAGCGATGTGATTGTGCCTACTCTTGGTTTTGAAAGGGCTGGCCTTAACAGACTGAGCACTCCGATAGATGAATCATATCAGAATGATGAACTTCAGATAAAGATTCCTGTTGAGGTCAAGTCTCTCGAAAACAGATGGGACATAGAAGCCCGGGTTGTCCTGGACCCTGACTGGCTCTCGACTTTCAATGCTGTCAATTCGACAAACTATGAAATGCCGGTAGCATATAGTTTCTCGAAAGATGTGAAGTTGGCTTCAAACCAGCAGAAAGCTTATGTGACGGTCAACTTAAAGGGCGTATCCTCAATACTGAAGGCCGTTGTTCTTCCGTTAAAGCTAATCGATGCTTCTCAGTTCAAGGTATCGGAAATGGACGAAGTCTATGCTCTTATGATTGACCCGACCATTGGACATCCTGTTTTGTTTGACAGATCGAAATGGGTGTGGAAGGAATGCTGTCATGAGCCTTGGGAAAACTCTGGAAATTGCTCGGCATTTTATATGATTGACAATCAGGTGGATTCATACTGGCACTATAGCTGGGAAGCCGACAGCCCTTGCAAAGGACATGACAACCATTGCTTTGTATTTGATATGGGTGAGAGCAAGACTGTCTCTTCTTTTGGATATGTCTGTCGCCAGGACATGGCATCAATATGGGGAGGCGACAGCATAAATGCTCTGAGCTTCTTTATCAGCGACAATGATTCCGTCATGGAACAGGATGTCCATGACCATTCAAATTGGACGAAAATCATAGATGCATTCCCTGTGGAGACAATAAATGCTGAACAGACGATTCCTTCGAGGCTTGCAATAGGACGCTATGTCAAAGTGATGATTGCTGGTTCGGCTCAAATAGAAAACAACAATGGGGTGATGAAAGGCTGCATTGCAGAAATCAAGGTTTATGGTAAAAACAACAACTGACAGGATGATGAAGAAATGTATTTATTTGGTGATGCTGTGCCTGGCTATGACTGTCGGGTGCAACAAAAATGAAGCAAAGGACAGGATCAACGATCCGACAGGAAAGTTCATGAAGACTGTGGAGCGTGGCTTGTGCCAGGCCGACGGCAGCGAGTTTACCATCAAAGGTGTGAATCTGAATCATTGGCTGACACCGGAAGCTTACTGTTTCGGATTCTCCAATATGTCCGTGACTGAAGTTGACAAGGCTTTCCGTCAGATTTTTGGCGATGAGTATATGAACGTTTGGTGGAAACGTTTCCTTGAGAACTACATAAGTGATGAAGATTTTGTCTATCTCAATTCCATAGCCGCCAATACTGTGCGTATGCCATTGACTTACAAACTTTTCAATGACTCGTTCTATTTGTGTGACAACAATCCGGAAGCTGGTTTTGCTTTTATCGACTATGTCGTCAGCATGTGCAAGGAAGTGGGCTTGTACTTGATTTTGGACATGCATGTGGCTCCGGGAGGACAGAGTGGAGCCCCTCATATAGATGACAGTGACGGTTATCCCCGCCTGTTTGAAAGCCAGGATAACATGGATGAATATTGCAGGATCTGGAAGCTGATAGCAGAGCGCTATGCAGAGGAACCCATAATCCTTGGCTATGAGCTCTTGAATGAACCCATAGACAAGAAGTATGATGATTTGTATCCATACCTTCAGCCGACTTATGAGAAAGTTACCTCTGCCATCAGGGAAGTGGACAAAAACCATATCATAATAATCGGAGGTGCAAATTTCTGCGATGATTTCTCTATGTTGACCGATTATGCTTTCGACGACAAGATAGTACTGACGGGGCACCGCTACTATAGTACTGATGTCAACTACTTTGCGGATATTTCTGTCCTGACCAATCTTCCTATGTTCATGGGAGAGTTCGGCCATTGGAATGGCGGATACGAAGATAACTTCCAGGTGGTTTCAAATTTGAAATCAAAGGGAATGGGCTATACTTACTGGCCGTTCAAGAAGATGGACAATTGGGAGTCTCTTCTTGGTTTTACAAGACCTGATGATTGGGATGCAATTCAGGAATTTGTCAATTCCCAAAGGGATACTCCGACTCAGATTCAGATAGCATTGAAGAAAATTGACATCGAAAAAGCCAATAAGGCAATGGAAGAATATCTCGAGAACTGCAAGTTCAGAAACTGCTTCGAGCGGTCCAATGTCAAGGAAGGATTGCAGTTCAAATAATTATATGTGCCAATATCACCATAATCAAAGAAGAATGAAACGAATCCTATTGTTCCTGTCCGCCCTAGTGCTGGCATCATCAATCTGTACCGCACAGGTACATGTCACCACCCCTAACATGTCCCTTGTAATCAAGGCCGACAAAGGCTCTGCTGCGCAGTACCTCTATTTCGGAAACCGTCTCTCGGACGCAGACCTGTCTTCGCTGAAGGCCTCCGGAGCGGCCCGTCAGGACATCTGCCCGGCCTACGGGTTCAACTGCCCTGATGAGGCGGCCCTCGCCATGACCCATTCTGACGCATGATAGAGACGTGGACCGAGGTGGAGAACGGTCTCGAAATCCCGGAAACTCATGATGTGGATAATGATCTTCGTAATGACTGGTCCAGCCGCATCCTCTATCTTGAAGCACAGCAGCATGCAGATTGATGATTCTTTTGGCCCTGTTGAAAAATTTAACAGAAATACCGACAAATAATGAAACACATAATTTCTTTGATTCTTCTTGCAGCATTATCAGATCTCATAGTAATAGCATCTCCAAAGTCAGATCTGCCAGACTGGCAGAATCCATGTGTGGTGGAGCGTAATCGTGTACCAATGACTGCAACTTTCACTACTGACGGGGGAC
>JBJFDE010000073.1:0-2686 GCA_051889855.1 Candidatus Cryptobacteroides sp.
AACTTGGACAACATTTGGACAACATCTATTAAAATTCTCTCAAAAGGATTCCGCAAGTTTACGGACTACACATTCAAATTAAAATAACCTATATACTTTATTATCAGTGCTTTATACGACATTATTACACCCAGTAAAATACCCTATTCCACCGAAAAGTGCGTGATTTTGCCGAATCCCAACCGAATCACATCATCTGCAAATCGCCTGACATGCGTCGGGCGATTTTTTCATTGCCGCCGAAGCGAGGAGAGATTGCTCTCCGAAGCGACAAAGGCAATGAAAAAATGCCGGTCTGCTGAGCAGACCGGCTATTTGCAGATGATGTGTATGGCCCGCGGAGGTAAGGGATGTGGCGCCCACAGTGCGGCAAATCCCAAGCATGCGAAGGCTGCATACAGGATTTTTGCTACCTTGTGCCCAAGAATCGAACACTTATCACGAACACAATATTGTGCTCACGGAACATTATGTTTCCAAAGCATAATAATATCGAAATTTCTTGCACGATATTGAAATTATGCTCTAAAAACATTATGTTTGCAGAGCATAATATTTTTGAGCCATGAAATTTGTTGATAGGATACAGGAAAAAGAACGCCTGACAAAGATTCTGAACATGGATAGACCAACCTTTACAGCCATTTATGGAAGAAGAAGATTGGGTAAGTCTGCATTGATTACACGAGTCATAACAGATAAT
This sequence comes from Candidatus Cryptobacteroides sp., assembly GCA_051889855.1. Lineage (GTDB taxonomy): Bacteria > Bacteroidota > Bacteroidia > Bacteroidales > UBA932 > Cryptobacteroides. The sequence goes on from JBJFDE010000073.1 coordinate 704, forward strand.
GACATATATTATCTCGCAGAAGAATCTGAAGCATCTGCTCAGCGCATACTTCTATCTAAAGTTGTTGCTCAGAAATTTGCAGGATTTGACAAGGTGACATATCCAGATTGGGAAACTCTGTTCAGGAGCATCAACTATAGAACCGAAGAGAAATTCACATTGGTCTTGGACGAACTGCCGTATATGGTAAAGCAATCTCCGGAGCTACCATCGGTTCTCCAGAAACTTCTTGATGAGAAGCAACTGAAATACAATCTTATAGTCTGCGGATCGTCTCAGAATATGATGTATGGCTTAATCCTGGACGAAAGTTCTCCATTATATGGCAGAGCAGACGTTGTCATGAAGTTTACTCCGATAAAGCTGCCTTATCTTCAGGAAGCCCTCAATCTTACTCCAGAACAGGCAATTGAAGAATACTCTGTATGGGGAGGTGTGCCGAGATATTGGGAACTTAGAGAGAACCACAACTCATTTGATGAAGCTATATGGACTGAGGTTCTTTCTGTCAATGGAACTCTTTATGATGAGCCAGTAAAATTATTCAAAGACGACATTCTGGATATTGTTAAGACAGCTACAATCATGTCGTTTGTAGGAGTTGGAGCCAACAGAGTGTCTGAAATCGCGTCAAGAAGCAATGAGCCTGCTACTAATCTGTCTCGCCCGATAAAAAAACTCATTGACCTCGGATTCCTTGGTAAGGACATACCATTTGATGCCGCTGAAGAAAAGAGCAAAAAGACACTTTATAAAATCGCGGATCCATTTGTTGATTTTCATTATAGATTTGTCGTTCCTATGCGCTCATTTATAGAGTTGGGCAGAAAGGCACCTATCGAACTGGAACTCCAGCAGCATCTTGGTGAGCACACCAGCAAGTGGTGGGAAATACTGTGTCGTGAGGCCGTAACTGGTAGTATGATTGACGGGACACTATACGGAGCAGCCAAAAGATGGTGGGGAACCGTTCTGGATAAAGAGAAAAAACCTCACCAGATAGAATTGGATGTAGTTGCAGAGTCTCTCGACAATAAGAAGATTCTCATAGGTGAATGCAAGTGGACTTCTGGTGAAAATGCAGTCGCACTTGAGAATGAGCTCAGGTGGAAAGCCTCTATGTTGCCGTTTGCCAAGGGCAAGGAGATTGTGCCAGTAATATTTGCAAAAAATGTTAGCAACAAGTCTGAATCAAGCCTTATCATTACTCCTGAGGATATTATGGAATTGATGAAATAGATTTCAGACCAAATCCATCAACTATTGTCGATTTTCGGGCTCAATCTCCATTGTTTACATAGATAAGGCCCAAGAATCGACATTTTTAATTCAACTTACTCACCAAATCCGTCAGCATCTCATCATCGATATCCCTATATCTGGCGAATGCACGGCTACCCTCTTTGTGACCTGACAACTTGCCGATTATGTTCGGATTGGGAGTTTCCTTGTAGAGGTTACCGATGAAAGTACGACGGGCAAGGTGGCTGCTTGCGATATCGCATAGACGTTTTTTCTCCTCCTCACGAGTCTTTGGATTGATTACGGTCACGATGCGATCAAGGCCGACCATCTCGAACATTGTCTTGATGTCGCGATTATATTGCTGTTGAGAGGTGAAAGGGAGAAGATGCATCCCAGGCAGGTCTTTATATTTCTCCGGGATTGACTTCGCCACATCATTGAGCGGAACGCGAACTGTCACCGGACGATTCTCCTTGGTTTTCCTTGCTATATATTCGACAAATCCGTTCACCACATTTGCCTTTGTCATTGACCATAAATCCGACACGCGACAACCGACAACGCTTTGAAATATGAATATATCCCTTTGCCTCGCCAGATGTGAATGAGCCGACAAATCAGCCTCGAGAAGTTGCTTCCTCTCTGCAAGCGTAATGTAATACGGAGTACCCACGTTATGGAAAGCTATTCATAACGTGGGTTATGTAAAGCCTTGTATTATGTAAAGCCCTCTTAGAA
>JBJFDE010000074.1:0-2676 GCA_051889855.1 Candidatus Cryptobacteroides sp.
AGCGGCGAGGAGTTTCGGCAAGGCCGGAACCTAAACTCGCTAACCACCTCAATGTTTCATAAGCTTCTCCACGTCGGACTTCCGGTAGAGGTATTTTCCGCCTATTCTTACAGGCTCGAGATATCCGGTACGCGCCCACTTGGTCATTGTGGAATCGCACCTTTTCATAATGGCCATTACCTCTTTCCGTGTAAGGTATTCTTCCTGGATGTCTTGGCTGGCAGATTCTTTTTCAGCTGCTTCTTGAGCCTTTTTGATTATCGCATTTGCGAAGTCAATCAAATCATCGTGGCTGACGGTATAACATACCGTAGATGACTTTGCCATTGATGGCAGTTCGATATTTCCCATATTCTGAAAATTTTGATTGTTATACATTGCCCAGACTTGGCCAACATCTTCTTATGGGATCCACATAAAAAAGACAGCCGCCTCAATCTGAAGCGGCTGCAAAAGAATAACAAAAAATGCTGAAATTCAATGATTTACTGTCCAATTAATTGTCCGGACAAATAATTGGACACCATTCTGGGTGATTATTATAGTTTCTCCAGTTCTGCAATGGCTGACTCAATAGAGATGGAATCGGCCTGTTTTTTCTTGGCTCTGCTCAAAGCCTTTCTGAACGCATCCCGATTTTTGCCGGAATGTTCATAGAACATGGATGAGAAGGCATCAACATTATCCGAAATATAACGCAGACGTACTGCTGCCCAATAATAAATGGCAATATTATTGGCATAACCCTCTGATAAGTACTGGTCCTTGTTCAATATAGAACAGAATTTCTCCATGATCAATTCCTTCTTTTCTTCATCTTCTATCAGGAACAGACTTTCCACAGTTCTTTTCGGATGATGTGTGCGGACTGCTTCCAAGGCAAGCTTGTTTTTATCCAACTCTTGTTGCAAGGCGGAATTTTCTTGCGAAAGTGCAAGATTCGCATTGGAGGATTCCATCAGCTGTTCTTTGTATCTTGAATTTTCTTCTGCCAAGGCACCATTTTTATGGAGCAATTCAGGAACCTGTGAACATAGCATTTCCGACACCTTGCTGTCCAGCTCCGCCTTACGACGTTCAGCCCGCCATTTCCGTGTTATCGACAGAACAAAAATCTTCAATGCCTTGAAAATGTTTGCAGCTGCAGATTCGCTGTTTTTGCCAGATGGATAATAAGCATCAATGTTCTCCTGGAATGCGTTGCACATTTTTTTCGTTTGAGAAATCTTGATGTAGTAAACAATGGCCATAAACAAAAAGAACAGGTCACAGACAATCAAAGAAATAACTATCATCCAATCCGGATAGCCTTCTTCAATAAATTTATTGTATATTTTTCCAGACATCACAGGCACAAAGATTACTCCTGCGACATTCAATAGCAAGTCAAACCAGAGATTCCTCAGTTCCTTATCACGTGTTTCTTTCAGAGGTTGATTCAGTTTCATATCATTTCAGAATTTCCCAGTGGCCTTTTCTCCCGACTCCGACATATCGAACCTTGTCTTGCATTTGTTTGATTTGTCGCTCTATGGTTTTTGTACTGACTTTGGCCACTTCTGCCATTTCGGTACGTGTTACGTGTTTATCTTTGGCTATCATATTGATTATCAATGATTCCAAAGAACTTACATCCTCCGAGCCACGAGCGACATCTAGAGCGACATCTAGAGCGACATCTAGAGCGACATCACGAGCGACATTCTCACCCACAAAAGCAGGATGAATAGGAAGTTCTGCAAGAAAATACTGATTCAACTCATCTGTTTTGAATACCGGATCAGGAGAGCCGTTGTTCCTCATTGCCCTGTAAATCTTAGGGAAACCTGTGGAACGTCCTTCTGTCATATCAAGTTCCTTCAGGAAGTCTCCTATGCGACGATTTCTGTAATTGCGGGAAATCACCCGTTCGTTCTGGAGATCCGCATTGGTAATCGGTGGCATCGGTCCTGCCAAACTATACACAATTATCGAGTTGGGTTCGATGCGGACTTCAATAGGGTTACGGTCATCATACGATTTGTGATAAACCGCATTGGACAGTACCTCCTCTATCGCTGTATATGGGTAATTGTAAGCCCTATTTGCCTCTGCTTTATCGTCAACTTTGACAACCTTCTCCACAATAACCTGAGAACGGATATAGTCCAATGCTTCCTGTAATTGAAGATGTATTGGACCATGAAGAATCTTCTCGTCGAAATGGTCACCTACATCGTCATAAAAACGCACAAGCTCTATTCTTGCGTACGGGATGTATTTCTCCGGATTCTCTGAAAAGAACAACAAACCGACATTCTTTGGCCTCACGAATTCTGGAGTACCGCCAATAATCTGCATCTGGCAACAGAGTTGTTCAAACGGCATATTCTGAATATCCTTTTCCGTAATATTGCTATCTACCTTGCGCAAGAAATCCCTGATATAAATCAAACTGAGGTCATCAAGGCTTGCAGCATGGCATATTCTGTCGTCAAACGGGACTTTGGCCGCCAATGACAGAAGCAGTTGTTCCTCCTGTACAGTTGCCTTCTTCGTCACAGAACCCTGCCTGATGAAATATGCCTTCTGGATTTCCTTTGTACCGAGATGAACCGGAGCTTTATATGGCCTGGTTTCTCCTCCAGGAATCCAGAGTATCAGGATTGTTTTCTCCATATATTGAACTGGCTCTGG
>JBJFDE010000075.1:0-2668 GCA_051889855.1 Candidatus Cryptobacteroides sp.
ATCATACTCTCACAAAATTTTTATAAATGTAAAAATTTTTGATAGTATGAAAAAGATTTTGTCATTTTTTATTTTTGCGGCATCTCTGGCCGGACTGCTTGCAGGTTCGGTCTCATGCTCCGGAAATAAAGACCTCACACTGAAGGTTATTTCCTACAACATCAGATACGGGGCTGCCGACGACGGCGACAATTCATGGGAATTCCGCAGACCTGCAAGCATCGCCATGCTTCAGGAGCAGGATCCTGAGGTCTTCGGCCTTCAGGAAGCTCTCGGAAGGCAGGTAAGATACCTTTCAGAGAATCTGCCAAAGTACAAGAACGTGGGAGTGGGACGAGATGACGGCATCGCAAAAGGTGAAAGAATGACCATTTTCTACGACACAACCCGTGTCGCACTTCTTGACTGGGGCACATATTGGCTCAGCGAGACTCCCGATGTGCCATCCTTCGGCTGGGGAGCTGCCTGCCGCAGGACAGCGACCTGGACCAAATTCACACATCTGGCATCAGGCAAGGAATTCTTCTATGTCAACACCCACCTCGACCATGTGAGCGGAGAGGCCCGAAAGAACGGCCTTGCACTGGTAGTCAACGAGATAGCGAAGATGAATCCTAAGAAAGCCCCTATGATACTTACCGGTGACTTCAACATTCCGCCTTCAAGCGAGAACCTCGTCGAACTGAACAAGGTGATGACAAGCGCACGTGAAGGAGCCATCGAAAGCGACGGAAAAGGTTCATTCAACGGCTTCGGCAAATACGGCAACTCCGATTCAGCCCCTACATGGGACGGTCCTGTCGAGAATTGCCCTATGCTCATCGATTATATCTATTATTCAGGATTTGAGAAATGTCTGAAATTCCAGGTTCTTGACAAGGAATATGAAGGCATTCCATATATTTCAGACCACTATCCTGTAATGGCTGTTTTCAGTTTCTGAGCCATTCCGGACACCCGATTATAACCTTAAACTAATAATGCTATGCAGACACTTAAGAATGATATCCTGTCAATTGCAGTGGATGACCATGGTGCTGAACTGACCAGCATAAACAAGAACGGAGTGGAATACCTGTGGCAGGCTGATTCCGCTTACTGGAAAAGGCACTCGCCTGTTCTCTTCCCTATCGTGGGCAGTGTTTGGGATGGCAAATACATGGTTGACGGCAAACAATACGCCCTTGGACAGCATGGATTTGCCCGCGACATGGACTTTGAGCTCATTGACAAAGGTCCTGACCACCTTGCATATCGTCTTGATTCAAATCCACAGACCTTGGAAAAATATCCTTGGGCATTCAGGCTTGAAATAGGTTACGAACTGAAGGATAATGAGATACGTGTAATCTGGAAGGTAAGGAACACTTCAGACAAACAAATGTATTTCCAGATCGGAGCCCATCCGGCATTCAATTATCCTGACTACTGCGCCGGCAAAAAGGAACGCGGATTCTTCTCGTTCGACCGCAGCGAAGGGCTGGAATGCATCAGGATTGTTGAAAAAGGCTGCGTGGATGCAGAGACCTTGCATCCTCTCGAAGTACCGCAGAACGGCCTCTACCCTCTTGCATCCGACACTTTCGACGTCATAGACACACTGATGCTCCAGAACAGCCAGTTGAAAAGAGTGACCTTGCATAAACCGGACACAAGCAAATGGCTGGAACTAAACTTCGATGCTCCGGTTGTTGGTCTGTGGTCTCCTCCGCGCAAAAATGCTCCGTTCATTTGCATAGAGCCGTGGTTCGGCCGCTGCGACCGGGCCGGATACACCGGTGAATTCAAGGACCGCGACTGGGTCAACACCCTCGCTCCCGGAGAAGACTTCAATGCATCATACATAATAAGGATATTCTGAGTCCACATCTATTCATGCGTAAATGATACCACATGAAGAGATATTTATTTTACTTGGCTGCATCAATTGTTCTGGCCGGCTGTTCCGGCCAGAATCCTGAAGTCATTGAAGCTGTCCGTGCACTCGACACTGTCATCAGCCAGAAACAGTCGATTGAGGATGCCAAGAATCAGAGAATTGCAAAACTGAAATCCGGCATTGATTCATCAGCCGGACGGGAGGACTTGTACTATACTTTGAATGACATTTTCAACGAATATTTCCAGTATGACGTGGATTCCGCCATATTCTACGCCCACAAGAAGCTTGACCTTGCGATGGAAATGGAAAGGAAGGACCTGATTCTTGATGCAAAGTTCGATATGGCTGACAGATATGTCACATCGGGAATGTATCAGGACGCCCTTGAAATCGTTTCTCAGATTGACACCGTCAATATGGGAAAGGAACTGCATAAAAGAAGGAATTCGTTGCTCAATACGGTATATTCCAACATTATCGAAAGAAGTAACGATCCATTTCTCATAAAGGAAATGGAGATTAAGCGTGACATGTACATGCACCGCATGGTCGAAGAACTCGACAGCACGGACATCGCGACTGCATTCGTGGGAGCTAATCTTCTGGTCGGGCAGAATAAGAACAAGGAAGCCTTGGACCTGCTTCTGGAGTGGGAGAAAAAGGAAGACATCAGCCTCATTGACAAAGGAATCCTATGTTATAGCATCGGTTCTGCTTACAGGAGAACAGGAGACAGCGAAGAGGGCGGAGGAGTCGAATGTATGGGCATTTTTGATGCACATGTAA
>JBJFDE010000076.1:0-2664 GCA_051889855.1 Candidatus Cryptobacteroides sp.
GAGCTGACGGCTCATCCCGCTTCGTTGGCAAGAAAAAATGGGGCTATTTTCCTTCAGGAGCAATAGCCTGGAAGCTTTCAGAGGAGCCTTTCTTCAAGAATTGGAATCAGAATGTTATTGATAATGTGAAGATTCGTGCAGGATGGGGACAGATTGGTAACGAGAGGTTACGCTCTTTCTATCCATACCAGACAAGCATCTCACAGGGACAGTACTATATCTTGGGAGATACACCTACCCGAATCAACGGTGCGGCTCCTACCACACTCGGTAACAAGGAACTCCAGTGGGAGACTTCAGAGCAGACAAATATCGGTCTGGACATTGCATTGTTCAAGGACAGATTTTCTTTCACAATGGATTACTTCATCCGCAAGACCGATAATATCCTCCTCAATGAATCTGTTCCAAGGACATCAGGAACTGCATCCATCACCCGAAATGTAGGTGGTATGAAGAACAGCGGTTTTGAGTTTACGATAGGATGGAAGGATGATGTCGGAGATTTTCGTTATGACATCAATGCCAATCTCTCGCTCATAAAGAACGAGGTCACCAATCTCGGTAAGGCAGGCTATCTTGCAAGTTCATTTGCCTATGACTATGCCCTTATTGACTTCCAGGGCCAGTTCAGCAATCTTCTCCGTTCCGAGCCGGGCCATCCGTTCAACCAGTTCTATGGCTACAAGTTCCTGGGTATTTTCCAAAATCAGGCGGAAATTGACAACTACAAGAACTCTCAGGGTCAGACTATCATGCCTAATGCCAAGCCCGGTGACTCAATTTTTGAGGACAGGAATGATGATGGAAAAATCAATTCCTCTGACATGACATTTATTGGTGATCCTAATCCAAAAGTAACCTATGGTATCAACATCAACCTGGGTTGGAAGAATTTTGATCTCTCAATGCTTTGGCAGGGAGTCCAAGGTGTGGATATTTTCAATGCTTCCAAATTCTATTTCGAGAAATTCGATGGTCGCCAGAACGTCTATGCAAGCGCATACCAGAAGGGATGGAGCGGAGAAGGCTCAACCAACAGCACTCCTATCACACTTGCGTACTCGAAAGATGATACCAGGAATAATCAGAACTGGTGGCAGTCGACAATGTACGTTGAGGATGGATCTTACTTCCGTCTCAAGAACTTACAGCTTGGTTATACTCTCAACAGAAAGATTGGTGGCACCTCACGTTCATTCAGATTCTACTTCTCAGCCCAGAACCTGTTGACCATCACCAAGTATTCAGGTCTGGATCCGGAGGTTTCTGACGGAGGTGTTGATCGTGGACAGTATCCCCAGCCTAGGACTTTCCTTTTTGGTGTCAACGTAAATCTTTAATTCGTGGTCATTATGAAAAACAATATTATATCAGCTGTAGCCATTTCTTTAGCGCTGCTCTGCTCGTGTGATCTTCTTGAGAAGAATCCATTGGGAAATCTTGCGGTAGAGAACTACTATACTACCGAAGAGGAGGTGAATACTGCCATCCTTGGTGTCTATCATGTGTTTATGACAGAGAACTTCGGTCTCTACCACTATCTTCACGTTGGAGACAATATCTCTGATGATTCTATGTTGGGTAATAACAGGTCCGACGGCCTTGCCTGGGCAGGTAACGCCAAGGCGTTGGTGCAGTACAATATCCTGTTCAATAATTCGTATGCTTGCAACAATACCTGGAATCAGGACTGGCAGATTATTACGAAATCGAACTATATCATAGAAAATGCGGAGAAGAACAATATCCCTAACAAGGATCTGTATATTGCTGAGGCCAAGTTCCTGAGGAGCTATGTTTACTTTGATATGGCAGCCCAGCTCGGTGGCCTCCCGCTGGTGGACCACATTCTTAGTGCAGAAGAGTATTACAATCCGAGGGCAACTATGGAAGAGACCTGGGAGTTCGTTGAAAAAGGTTTGTCAGAGGCTGCTGCCGGTCTTCCAAGGGAATGGAGTGCAGCCAACAAGGGCCGTGCAACCCGTGGTAGTGCTCTTGCAATGCTCGCCCGGGCATATGTTTACCATGCAAGCTATAACAAGAAAGCTGAAATCTGGCAGAAGGCTTATGACACAATGAAGGAAATCATTGACGGCAACTACTTCGCCCTTGAGCAGAACTATGAGGATATCTTCGATTTCAACAATCGAAACAACAAGGAAATCTGTTTCTCAATCCAGTTCTGGACAACAGTCTCCGGTTGGGGTGACAGCAATGACGGCAACATGCTTTCATTCTATGGAAGAGACGCTGGCGTGAAGCTGAAAGACCTTGACAAGTCTGCAGGAATCCTTGATGACCTTCTTGGCCCTGGTACTTATGAGTGGGTATACAACACCATGAAGGCTGAAGGAAAATTCGTGGATGGCAACGGCGAGCCTACGGCATATCCTAAGAAGATGACCGGCTGGTCACTCCACTGCCCGACCCTTGACCTGTACAATGCATTCGAGGAAGGCGACCCGAGAAGAGCTGCGACAATCATCGAAAGAGGAGAAGTATATGACGGTTTCACCCACTTCAATCTTTCAAGCCCTTCAGGTTTCCAGTCCAAGAAGGAATACTGCCCTATGGAGTACCGTACAGACGAGTCCAACGAGGATAATCTTGGAAAGAATCTCATCGTCCTCCGCTATGCTGATATCCTTCTCTATATGGCTG